>CAKKOZ010000124.1 GCA_919901335.1 Nitrospiria bacterium
TCAAGATCGGCGAGGATTTCTTCGGCCCGCTGATAGCGTTGTTCCGGATCTTTGGCCAGGCACTTGAGGATGATCTGGTCCAGTTTCTCCGGGACATGAGGATTCAATGAGCGCGGAGAAACTGGGGGCGTGTGCAGGTGATGATAATAAACATCGCCTTCAATGAAAGGGGGTCGTCCGGCGGCCATGCGATAAAGGGTGCATCCCAGTGAGTAGAGATCCGTCCGGTGATCCACCCGTTTTCCGTGGATCTGTTCCGGCGACATGTACAGCGGCGTGCCCTTCACGCCGGTGCCTTCCAGTTCGGATTCGGATAGAATCTTGGCCAGACCGAAATCCATGATCTTCACCCGGCTCTCTTTGTTGAGCATGATGTTGGCCGGTTTGATGTCCCGGTGGATGACGTTCTTGTTGTGCGCGTATTCCAGACCCTGACAAACCTGCTTTGCGATGGCGATCAGATTATTGATCGGTATGGACGCGTTTTTTTCCAGCAATTCCTTGAGGCTGACGCCGTCAATGAACTCCATGACGATGTACGGCTCAACCCCTTCAGAGCCGGTGTCGTAAATGGTCACGATGTTCGGGTGGTTGATGGCGGCTGCGGCGCGGGCCTCCTGCAGAAAATCTTCCAGGACCTTCGGGTTATCTCGGACGCTCGGGGAAAGCACTTTGTAAGCGACAACCCGGTTTAAGACCGTATCCTCCGCCAGGTAGACGACACCCATGCCGCCCTGTCCCAGCTTTGTGGACAGCTTATATCTCCCCTTCGATCCGCCGGCATCGGTGGTTTTTCGGTTATCGGCCAGCATCTTTTCACGGTGGAGGCTTTCCTTGACCCGTTCAATATGGTCCCGGACGTCCTTATAATTTAAATTTTCGGACAGGATCTTATCAAAAAGGGACAAGGCGTTCTGATAGTCCCGGTTCTTTTCATAGATCAGGGCGAGGTTATAATAGGGATCCAGCGTCTCCGGCCCGATCTCTGTCTTGCTGATCAGTTTCTGATAACGTTCGCGCGCGGTATCCAGCATTTCGCGGTCCATGAAAATCTGTCCCAGAACGAGGGAAGCGGGGTAGTAATTCTCAGACTGGGTGTCCACTTTCTGAAGAAAGGCGACGGTATCCTCCATCCGGCCCAGCGTGTGGAAGATCATTCCGGCCTCGTAATAATCCCCGCTTTCTTCCAGCAGCCGCGCGGCCACTTCGTACGCGCCGGATTGGAGATAGAGCTGTGCCGCTTCCTTGAAGCGTTGGGCCTTCTCGAGCGCCTGCGCGGCGAGCAGCGGATCGCCGCTGGACATGAATATCTCATGGGCCTTGGCAAAGTCGCCGCCCTTCATCAACATCTCACCGGCTTTTTTCATCTGGCCGGCCTTCTCGTACAGATCACTGGCCTGGAGAAAGTCCTCGGCCTTCTCATACATACGGGCTGCCTCAAGATAGTTCCGCTCGTCGAGATACATCTCGGCAGTGACGGTGCAGGCCTTTTTCGTGTTCCCGATCTGCTGGTACAGTTCGGCCGCCTTGAGATACTGTTTCCCTTCGTAGTAAAGGTCGGCCGCTTTTGGATAGTCGTTCACCGCGATACAGGCATCGGCGGCCTCGGTCGGATAGCCGCCCATGGAAAAGATGCGGGCCGCTTTCACCGGGTCGCCGGCCTTGGCGTATAACCGTCCGCTCTGTTGAGCGTAGGAATTCACGAGATGCTTCTGATCGGTCGTGGCCGGGGCCGCCTTCATGCGGACATTTTCCTGGAGGAAGTATTTTTCGAGGAGATCGGCGGCCTTGCCGTAATTCTGCGTGTGTTCATAACAGATCGCCGCTTTTTGGAGGTAGCCGGATTTCTCATACAGGCGGGCCGCCTCGCCGAAGTTCCGGGCCTTTTCGAACACCTCGGCCGCCATCAGCTCTTTGTTCCCGGCCAGGAGGACTTCGGCGGCCTTGATGTATTGACCGGCCCGCTGGTGCATCGCCGCGGCCCGTTCATGATTGCGAGCGCCTTCGTAGGCCGTCGCGGCAAGGGCCCAGTTCTTTTGTTGTTCATACAGCCGGCCCAGCGGTCCGTACACCTGCCCCTCGCGATACATTTTGATCGCGTCATCGAAATCGCCCGCCAGTTCGTAGAGCTCGCCCGCCCGAACGAAGTTTCCCTCCCGCTTGGCCCGCTTGGCATCCCTCCGGATCGCTCCGGTCTCCGATTTGCCGGAGCCGCCGGAACCCTTGGATCCGCCCAACAGTTTCTGAAGGATGCGGACGACCACGATCACGACGATCATCGCGGCCATCAGGCTGACCACGGTGGTCGTGTCATAGGTTTGAGCGATCTCCTGGGCGCCGGCGAGAATGTCTTTGAGGCGATCCAGGAAAGGTTTGATCTGTTCTTGACCGATGCCTTGCAGGAGCGGTTCCGTCACGGGCTTACCTCGATGACCTGGAACGACGTATCACCGATTTTAATGAGATCCCCCGCGACGAGACGCTGGGTGCGGACTTCCTGGCTGTTGATGAAGCTGCCGTTGGTGCTTTTCAGATCAATGAAATAGTACCCGTCCTCCCTCCGCTCGATCGCGGCATGGTGGCGGGACGTTTTGGCATCGTTTGTATTAATATCGGTTGTGGTACGGCCGATGACGGTCTTATCCTTGAGCGGATAACGGGTGCCGGCCGATTTCCCTTCCACCATCTCCAGGCCCAGGACGACCGGTTTTTCGGTCTTCGCGGCCGGCTCGGCCAGCGCGGCGGCGGCTTCCTCAAGCAGCGCTTCGTCCAGTCTCATGACGGTGGTGTCCCTCTGTTCCAGCGCGGCGTCTTCTTTTTTGGACGGGTCCTGTGATTTCTCGATGAACATGATCTGACAATCGCCGATTCGGATTTCATCGCCGTCCGCGAGCGTGACGGTCGTAATCTTTTCCCCGTTGACCCTCGTCCCGTTCTGGCTCGTTAGATCCTCCAAAATGAACCGGCCCTTGCTTTCGCGTATGACCGCATGTTCCCGGGAGGCGATCGTGTCGGGGATCGCGAGGTCGCATTCCTGATTTCGCCCGATCAAGAACCGGCTCCGGGTGATCACCTTTTTTTCAACGGACTCTCCGCCGGCCAGAAAGACCAGTTCCGGACGGGGTCTTAGAAAATAGTCGACGATTCCCCCGGGCCATTCCTGCCAGGCCAGATCCGAATCCTCGGCGGACTGGACCTGAACCTCGTCGTAGGCTTGTACGGTGACCGGGGCCGAGGGCTTTCCGCCGTACGCATACTCGATGAATTGATCCTCGGTGGAACTGTCTTTGGACGCTGCGTCGGGATCGGCAAAAAACGCTTCCTGGAGGTTTCCTTTCACGAAGTAAAACAGATTGATCTCCTCGGCCCGCTTCAGGCAGACGACCACCTCTTTTTCAGATGATTTGATCTGCTGCAAAAGGGATCCGATGTTGACCAGATGGGTGGTGCCGATGGTCGTCGGGAGTTTTTGGATCAGCACCAGCAGGCATTTGAAGAGGATTGGGTTGGCCGCCAGCAATGTCAGCCGGGGTTGGTTCCGGGATGCCAGTGTTGTAAAATAGTCTCGAAGGGTTAAGGTCTTAAACTGACTCCCCGTGAGTTGAGCGGCCGCATAAGGGTTGTTCTGAAGGATAAAGAGGAGCAGGGGGGTGTTCGAATCCTCGGCCAGCAGAATCCATCCGGTCGGTCCGGTCTGGCCCTTTACCAGTTCCAATAATGAGTCAATGACCCCGGGCGAGTAGGGACGATGGGTAAAGACGGTTTTTGTTTTTGGCAACGTGACTGGAGGCATTTTGTACGCACCATCCGGCTATCTGGATTTCATTGTAATCAAAGCCCTGAAGATTGTCAACGGCATGATCTTTTGATTGTACTGCCAAATTAGAAATGTCCGGTTGCATCTGTCGGTGATCCGAGCGTATACCTCTGTCCCTCAAAGATGGCTTCGCCGTCCACCTCCACACGCTCGATGGCGGCAAAGACATCCACGTGAAACCGGTGTTTTTTTGGGAACCCGGCTTTCGTATACATGGCATGCTTGGCGCCGAGGGAGAGATGAACGCCGAGCATCCGTTCATACGCGCCGATATCGCTCACGCGGCGCTCGCGGGTGAGTGCGCGATTCAGACCGAATCCCAGCTCACGCACCCAGGCCACTCCCTCATCGGCGCGGATTTTCTCAAGCACGACGTGGAAGGCCCCCGGCGCATCGGGTGCGGCGACCAGGACCCCCTGTTCAATCACTGCGGAAAAAGGTTTTTCGGTCGCGTTTACCGAAAAATCAGTATCGCCAAACGCGAAAAGTTTGATCGTCCCATTCACGCGACGGATCTCCTTCGGCTCGGTGAAGACCTCGCCGATCGGAAACTGTCCTCCGATATTCTTCATGCCGGAATAGTCGCCGATGTTCAATTTCGCATCTTCAAGGGGGGTGTCGTAGACGAGTTCGGTCTCTTCGCAGATCACCTTGACACGATGCGCGCGGTCGAGGCGTTCCTTGAGCGCCGGTCCGACGGCGCGGTAATAAGCCGGGTCATACGCCAGGGCGTCGATGTATGTTGCGAGCTCCTCGTCGCGCATCCGCGCAAGGTGGGGGTGCTCGATCACTTTCAAACCGCGGTTGAAGAGCTCGATTCGAAACCGAAATTCGTTGAGGCGGAAGCGGGTCGATTGCACGAAGATCACCAAGTCCTTCGGCGCAAGCGCGTCCACGGCCCGCAGGATTTCTTCCGGCGTCGCTTTATCAAAATTTAACGTGGCGGCGTTCGGCAGGAGGGCGCGATATCCCTCCGCAAGCAGCGCTGCGAGGCGTGACCGGCCGTCATACACCAGAAGCGCCCCTCGGTCGGGGGCATGGCCGAGGGCCAGCGTGATGGAGTCGCGGAGATTGGCTTGGGCGGCGGCGAGCAATGAAGCGTGTTCCATATCATCCTCTTCGAAAAACAAGTCAACTAACGCGAACGTCGCTTGGCGCGGGCAGTGGGGACGGCCTTCCACGGATCATCCGGCCACGGGTGTTTGGGGTAGCGGCCTTTCAATTCCTTCTTGACCTCGGCATAGGTCCGCTCCCAGAAGCCGCGAAGATCCTGCGTCACCTGGATGGGACGGTGCGCGGGTGAGAGAAGATGCAACGTCACCGGGATCTTTCCGAAGCCCACACGCGGCGTGTCGGCCAGTCCGAACATCTCCTGCAGCTTCACGGCCAGCACGGGGGATTCACCCGGCCGGTAGGAAAGACGCAGTCGCGATCCCGATGGAACGGTCAGATGTGTGGGCGCGCCTTCCTCCAGCCGCTGTTGAAGTTTCCAGTCCAGCCGTGCTTTTAGAATCGTGAGCAGGTCCAGTCGATTGAAGTGCTCTCGGCGCATGACGCCGCCGAGATAAGGCCCCAGCCATTCATCGAGCGTTTCATTCAGCGCCGCGTCCGATAGATCCGGCCAGTCCTCTTGAGGCAACCATGGTCGCATCGATAGCACTCGCGCTTGATAATCGCGCGTCTCGCGCGACCAGGGAAGCGCTTCCATGCCGAGGCCGCGAATCCCTTCCAGTACGGCGGCGCGAACTTTTTCCGGGTCCGGATCGGGGATCGCGCCGCTGTTGATCAGCAGTTCGCCCAGCCGTTCCTCGCGCTGCGCGACGATTCTCTGAAGCTGCGTGTCCCAACGGATGGTCTCTTTCGTGCGAAACTGCGAAGCCATCCGGTCGCGCAACGCATCGATCTCCACGGCGGCGGCCAGATGGATCGTTCCCTCGGTTTCACCCGCATCGAGACTGGCCGCCACAAGGCAGGCCGGTCGCATTTTATTTTCATGTTTCGGCAGCCGGGCACCGCGTCCGGAGGACAGAAGATAACGGACATCGCCCGGCGCGCGTTGAAGCGCGACACGGTCCGGATAAGCGAATGCCAGAAGGACACCGACCGTCTCTGCATCGTGTGTGGTTTCGGTTTTCCGGCTTTGAAGCAGACGATGATACTGGTGCGCCGCAAGGTCCGCACGCTGGCAGGCGTTTGGATCCGCCCCCAATGATTGCGCTCCCTCACGCCCGCGTGCGCGGAAGGCACGCATCGCTTCGATCCGGTCCAGAAAATCAGACGAACGCTTCTTTTCACCGATGAGGATATCTCGTTCCGAAAGCAGCGCCGCGATATCACAAGCCAGGCGGCCCAGTCCAAGCGCGTCTGCGATATACACCATATACGCGAGGCGCGGATGAAGCGGCAACGCGGCCATCGCCCGCCCGGCCGGTGTGATCGCGCCGTCCGCGTCGAGCGCGCCAAGCTCGGTCAACAAGCGTCGCGCCTGTGCCAGCGCGCCCGCGGGCGGGGAGTCGAGCCACGAAAGCGTGGCGGCGTTGCGCGCGCCCCATTGCGCAAGCTCAAGCGCAAGCGGCGTCAGATCGGCCGAACGTATTTCCGGAATTGGCTGTGCGATCAGCCCACGATGGATCGTTTGACTCCAGAGCCGGTAGCAGACGCCGGGACCGAGTCGCCCGGCACGGCCCGCGCGCTGTTCGGCCGAGGCGCGTGAAATTCGCATCGTCGTCAGCCGCGTCAGACCGCTCCGCGGATCGAATTCGGGAACTCGTGCGAATCCCGAGTCAATGACGATGCCGATCCCTTCAATGGTCAGACTGGTCTCTGCGATCGGTGTGGCCAGCACCACCTTGCGCCGCGCGTCTTGCGACGGTTGGATCGCACGGTCCTGCGCCTCCCACGGAAGATCGCCGTAGAGCGGGAAGACGTCAACCGTACGACGTTCCTGCGCGGCCTCCAGTAACTCTTGTGTGCGGCGGATCTCCCATGCGCCGGGTAGAAACACGAGCAGGTCCCCTTTGTCGTGCTCCAGCGCATTCAGCACGGCCTGTTTCACGACCGGCGGCAGTCGGCTTCCGGTATCCTCCGGATCGCGCGCCGCATAACGAACGTCCACCGGAAAACTGCGTCCGTGACTGGTGAGCAACGGCGCGTTGCCGAGGAGCGCCGCCACAGCCTCTCCATCGAGCGTCGCAGACATCACGAGGAGCTTCAGATCCTCGCGCAGGGTCCGTTGACTGTCAAGACACAGCGCCAGAGCCAGATCCGAATGGATATGCCGCTCATGAAACTCATCAAAGATCACAAGCCCCACGCCCGAAAGCCCCGGATCGGACTGGAGCCGCCGCGTGAGGATTCCTTCGGTCAATACTTCGATGCGTGTCTTGTGTGAGACCTTCGAGTCAAATCGGATGCGATAGCCGACCGTCCCGCCCACGGCTTCACCCAGCAGAAAGGCCATGCGCGCGGCCGCGGCGCGCGCGGCCAGCCGACGAGGTTCCAGAATCAGTATGGATCGTTTTTTCAGCCAGGGTTCATCCAACAGCGCGAGCGGAACGATCGTGGTCTTGCCGGCGCCGGGCGGCGCCTGCAGCACGACGGCCGCGTGAGAAGCGAGCGCTTCCCGGAGCGACGGAAGAATTTCGTGGATGGGCAGTGAGACATTTGAGGGGGTCATCGTTTCACCGACAGCCGCATCAAGAGCAGCCCCGCTGCCAGGGATAGAGACGCCCCCATGCCGAATGCGGCGGCGTCGTTGAAGAAGCTGACGATGCCCAGCAGGAGGACGTTGCCATGGATCCCGATGAGCCATCGGTTCTGTTTAGGGTTGTTGAGCGCGGTCATCCGTGCATCCTATCAGCGGCCGTCACGTTTGACAAGACCGAAAAGTTCTTCTACCATGCGCCGCATGGCTGAATATCTATTGGGATTGGATCAAGGCAGCACCAACTCGAAGGCCGTTCTCATCGACCGGAAGGGGAGGATCGTGCGGGAGTCGGTCGTTCCGTTGAAAACGGACCGGCCTCGTCCCGGCTGGGTGGAGCACGATCCAAAGGCCATACTTACATCACAATTAATCGCAATAAATCAAGTAATTAAGTCGTTTAATAAAAGTAAAACTCTCATATCGGGTCTGGGTATTGCCAATCAGCGTTCCACCCTTGTTCTCTGGGATAAGAATACCGGCAAACCCATCACTCCCGCGATCAGCTGGCAGGATTTAAGAGCGGCCGAGCTGACACGGAAGTGGGCGGATCACCATGAACTGATCCGATCCAAGACCGGGTTGATACTGACGCCTTATTATGCCGCGCCGAAGCTCCGGTGGCTTTTGGACCGGATCAAGGGCATACGGACAAAGGCAGAGCAGGGGAAGATCCTCTGCGGCACGGTCAATACGTACCTGATCTGGCATCTCACAAAAGGCGAGGTGCATGCGACCGACCACACGAACGCGGCGCGGATGCTTTTGATGAATCTTCACAGCCTTTCCTGGGATGAAGAGCTTTTATCATTATTCGACATTCCTCCCGCGATTCTTCCCCGTATCCTGCCGACATCGGCCGATTACGGGACGGCCCGTCTATCCGGCATGGAGATCCCAATACGGGCCTCCATCGGGGATCAGCAAGCCGGACTCTTGGGGCTGGGGGCGGTCAGTCCGGGCGAGGCCGCTGTCAATTACGGCACCGGCGGTTTCCTGCTGGTCAATACGGGTTCTCAACCGATTTTCATCCCGGGGCTCCTATCCAACTTAGCCTGGACGACTCCGGATGAGACGGCTCACGTGGTCGAGGGAACGGTCAACGCGGTTGGGACGGTGTTCGAATGGTTTGAGCGAATGGGGTTAATAAAATCCCCGGGCGAGATCGACCGAATCGCATCATCCGCGCGCGGGACGGTTTATCTTGTACCCGCGCTTGCGGGGCTGGGTGCGCCTCACTGGTTGAGCGAGGCCCGGATGAGTATCTTTGGACTTGGACCGGAGACCTCAACGGCAGATCTGGTCCGCGCCGCGGTTGAAGGGATCGCCTTTCTGATCAAGGATATCGCCGAGGTGATCGAACGGGACGGACGGATCCGGATCAAAACGCTCACGGCCGGCGGCGGTGGATCCCGCATTCAATCACTGGTCCAGACCCAGGCCGATCTGCTGGGACTTCCGATTCTCAGGTCAGACGTGACCGAGGCGACGGCTCTCGGCGCGGCGCTTCTCGCCGGCGTGGGATGCGGTTGGTGGAAATCGCCGTCGGCGGCGCCGAAGATTCAAACCGGAAAGATCTTCCGGCCTCGCATGTCGGAAACAGATCGGGAGGAACGGTACGGTCAATGGAAGAAGGCGATCGAGGCGGTTCGGAGTTTCAGCGGGGGATGACGGCCGGCGCTTCCTTCTTCAGCAACTCCGACTTCTTCGGGATCTCATCCAGGAAATCCTTGTTCACAAGCACAATGCCGAGGGGTGTGTTCCCCCGCGCATATAACATTCCTTTGAGTTCGCTTCCGAGTTGAAGAGTTGCAAGCGCCTTTCGCGTTTGGTCCGTGAGCCGGATTTCAATCATCGCCGGTTTGAGGCCGACGGCGGCCGGGTTCTTCACCGGCTTTTCGGTGGCCTGAAATGCCTTAAGCTTCTCGATCTGTTCCAGAAGACGTTTGACACGGTCCGGGTTGACCGGCTGTGTTTCGCCTTCCAGCATCCAGCCGTTATCCTTCGATGACAATGTATATTGTTCGGTCGGGGTGTGAATATCAATCCCTTTCACTGCGTCCCGTTGGACGGAGACCAGATGTTTATCCTGATAATGGAATAGTTCCGGCTTGAGTTCATCCATATGGGTCTTCGCCACGCGATAAATCGGCTTGTCCGGATCGGTGGTCACATAGATGCTGTCCTTCCCCGGATCATCGTAGAAGCGCGCCGTTTTCGATTTCTGGGCGCCGTTGTCGGATTCACGGGTCGTGACGGTGACGATCGGTTTTTTAAAACCCTCTATTGTTTTATCCCGATCCGGTCCCGGATCAATAAAAGTCGTGGCGTTCAGGTTTTGCAGCATCAGAGTAAGAGAGGTTAAGGCGGCCTCGTCCGCGAGTCCTTCGACCGGATTTCCAAAAAGCCATCGGCCGTCCTGTTTATCCAGCCGGATGATCTTCTTCGGGAATTCCAGTTGGACCTGATCCACCTTCTCATGTTCAATCGGAAGAACCATCTTTGTGCGGAAATCGAAGACCGTCCGCGTCAGCGATCCCTTGATCCATTGTTGCACCAGAACAACACGCGGATCGCCGTCCTTTCGGGCGTACAGCGTGCCGGGCATCGGCCCGTCATCTCCGAGCAAAAGCCGCTCCGCATGATCGGGGAGGGTCAGCGTGATATCCACATGGGGATGATCTAACCCGAATTCGGATAGATGGGCGGCCTGTTCCTCCACGACGCGCGTGAATCGGACATCCCCAACCGTCGAGATCAGGCTCTGAACTTCCCGCTGGTCGGCCTCGGTCTTCAGGGGCTTCGTCATCTGCCATTTTCCATCCTGCGATTTCCGGAGCTCGATCTCGCTCGCAGGATAACGCAGTTCAATTGTTTCGATATCGCTGCTCTTGAAATTGAAGAGTTGTTCCGCAGTCTGCTCGGCCCGTTCCGTTTTTTCCTGCTGTGGGATCTCGACGACCACGAGGTAGACCACGAGAAGAAAGAGGGCGGCGGCCATCAGGATCGTTGCGGTGAATCGGGATCGGGGTTTTAGGGCCACGGTTATAGACGGCGCCGCCGTTTCCAGATGACGATTCCGGTGATGAACACGGCCGAGGGCAGAAGCAGGAGCGAAACGTACATCAAGACCTTTCCCTGGGACCGCGAAAGGAAGAGAGGGGTGAAGTGGGCTTCTTTCGGCCGGATCGAGATCAGCCCCTTTTCCTGAGCCAGCCAGGTGACGGTATTTAAGAAGAGATCGCCGTTTCCGGAAAAATTAAACGAGCCGTTCGCGGCGAAGTCGGAATCTCCGAATACGACCAGGGTCGGTTGCGACGCGGTTGATGCGGCCTCGGTCGAACCGGTGTCCGTGGGCGTATCGTGCGCAGGCGGTTCGGGGGAGCCGGACTTGGGTTTTCGGGTGACCGCGACGGCCAGGGTCAGCGGACCTCGCACGTCCTCCGCCGGATTGAAATTCAGTCGTCCCGCCTCGGGATTCGTTTTGGACCAGCTGTTCTCGCCGGTCTGCGCCAGGGGTTTGTACTCAAATTCCACGGCTCTCCCTTGATCAAAGTTGACGGTCTGGGAAACCGGAAAGAAGGTCGCAAGGTTAAACCCCTGCGTGATTTCATGAGCGGGATAATTCGTCACGACCGGGATCGTGAAGTCCCCGCCCAGAAGCCGGGAGACGGTATCAATGATCAGGCCTTTCCCCATTTTGATTCCCCACTGGGACAGGAAATCATCCATCCCGGCTTGGGTGTCCGGGTCGAGGAGAAGCAAAACCTTGCCATGGGCGGAGAGGTAGTTTGCAAGGGCCTCCTTCTCCTTCGGCAAGAACCCTTTCTGAGGACCGGCGATCACCAGCACGGTTGTTCTGTCGGGGACTCGGCCTTCCTCCAGAAGGGAGAGGCTTCCGATTTCGAAGCCCTGTTTCTGAAGACTGTCCTTCACGCGGGAGTAACCCGTTTTCTCCTCGTCCGCAGGACTGTGCTCTCCGTGGTCTTCCAGGAAAAGAATTTTTCTGAGCTCGTCCCGGCTGATCCGGATGATCGCGTTGGTCAATTCCTGTTCGCTGACCGTCTTGATCTGCGTTTCCTGTTTGCCGCTCTCCAGCACAACGGTATCATACTGGGTGATCCCGTACTGCTTGGCCACGGACGGTTTTTTATCCGGATCAATCAGCGTGGTGGTGATTCGGGGATTGTGGTAGCTGTAACTGCTCAACAGATCCTTGATCTGGGAACGGGTCCGCCCCTGTTCCGAGACAAAGGCCAGGATCTTTACATCCCGGTTCAGGTCCTTCAAGACCTGCACCGTCTGCGGCGCCAGAGAGAACGACGCGGTTTCTGAAAAATCAAATCGGAGGCGATGCCGGGATGAAATGAAGTTTAAAATGCCCAGGATCGATATAAAAATCAAGACCATGAGAATGCTGTTGAGTCCCAGCTTGGTGGAACGCCGCGTTGAAAATGATTTCAGTGCATCGAAATGGGCGATAAAGAAAAAAACCAGCAGGCTGAGCGCGACTCCTTCCGCCAGGGTGGCATAAGGTTTCCAGTCGGGGTTGATTTCATAGGCGATGAAGCCGGCCATGGCCGTTAGGAAGCCCAACCAGCCGGCGCCTTTGCTCACGATCTGAATCATATTCGTATTCTCTTTTTCGTGATCGCCATGTCGACAAAATTTCCGGCCGTTCTCATTTCCAGCGCTGCGATTCCATGATGCGGTGGGTGATGAAAAGTCCCAGGACGATGAGAGACGCCTGATAAACCAGATCCCCCGTATCAATCATCCCTTTGATGAAATTCTCGGTATGCTCGCCGATGGACAGGTAGGCCAAAAACGGCCCCAGCGGCGAGTCTGCCATGGTTTGGGAGAGCCAGCCGATCAGCCATAAAATCAAGACAGCGCCGAAGCCGATGAAACCGGCGATGATCTGGTTCTCGGTCAACGAGGAAGCGAGCAGCCCCACCGCGATAAAAACGCCGCCCAGCAGCCAGATCCCGAGATAGCCGGTCAGAATCGGCATCCACTGGATGGATCCGTAATACCACATCAGCAACGGCATATAGCCGGTCAAGGCCAGCATGAACGTGAAGACGACCATCGTGGCAATGTATTTTCCCAGGACAATGGCCAGCAGCGGAACTGGCGAGGTCATCAGCAATTCCATCGTTTTGATCTTTTTCTCCTCGGCCAGCAGACGCATGGTCAGCAGCGGGAGGGTGAGCATCAGAATCACGGCCATGTTGTGGAAGGTGGGGCGGAAGATCAGATCGTTCAGGTTGATCTTTGGGAGGGCCCCCTGCGCGCGCATGATCTGCATGCTCTGGGTGCTCGCAAAGAGGACGATGTTGTAATATAAATAGCCGGTGATCAGAATGAAAACGGCCGTTACGACATAGGCCATCGGCGATGTAAAAAGGACGCGGAGTTCTTTTCCCGCGATGGCCAAGGTGCTTTTCATGCCGCGGCCTCTTTCGTTTCTTCCTGTGTCAGCTTGAGAAACACGTCTTCGAGCGACAGTTTGACCGCGGTCAGTTCGACCAGCCCCCAGCCGCGGTGGACCGCCAGGGAGGCCAGTTCGGCGCGGTGATCGCGACCGAGATCACATTCCACGATAAAAACCTGCCCGTCGGGTGACGGTTCGTGAAACACCGAAAGAACGCCCGGGACGATTTTTAACGCGTCGGCGGTTTCGGGCAAGGGCGTTTTGAGTGTCATGCGGATCTTGTCAGATTGACGGAGCTGGGCCGACAGACGGTCGGGCGTGTCAACCGCCACGATCCGGCCCTCGTGAATAATAATCACGCGCTGGCAGACGGCGGTGGCTTCGGGAAGAATGTGCGTGCTGAGGATGACCGTGTGCTGACCCGCCAGTTCTTTGATGACCTGCCGCATCTCGATAATTTGTTTGGGATCGAGCCCGGTGGTCGGTTCGTCCAGGATCAGCACCTCCGGGTTATGGATCAGGGCCTGGGCCAGGCCGACCCGCTGCCGATAGCCCCGCGAAAGGTTGCCGATGAGACGGCGGCGCACCTCGGTCAGCGCGCAACGCTCCAGCACCCGCGCCAAGGCCTGGGTTCGGTCCCGCCGTTCGATGCCTTTGATCTTGGAAATAAAAGTGAGGTACTCCGTGACGGTCATCTCGGTGTAAAGGGGAGGCGACTCCGGGAGATAGCCGATGCGTTTTTTAACTTCCTGAGGCTGATCGAAAATATCGAAACCGGCAACCGAAGCGGAGCCGCTGCTGGCCGGCATAAAGCAGGTGAGAATGCGCATCGTGGTGGTCTTGCCGGCGCCGTTCGGGCCCAGGAAGGCCAGGATCTCGCCCTTTTGAACATCAAACGAGACATCCTCGATGGCCGTCAGATCGCCGTATCGTTTTGTAAGGTTTTGAACGTGAATCATCGGACGGTCCGGTCCTCTCCTCGGTTCATAGTCGGGGAGATAATATATAGTTCCAAAATTTCTTTGTCAAGCTTTGAAGGGCTGTTGTTTTAATCCGCGGAGGATTCGGCCGGGCCGGTCTCTTTGGAGATCGGCAGCTCAATCACGAAGCAGGTGCCCTGTCCCGGTTCGCTTTCAACGCGGATTTTCCCCCCGTGTTGTTTCACGATTCCGTACGACAGAGACAGACCCAGGCCGGTTCCCTCGCCGACCTCTTTGGTGGTAAAAAAGGGTTCGAAGACTTTGGAGAGATATTGGGGGGGAATCCCCGGCCCATTGTCTCGGATCGAGATCGCGATCCGGTCGGGATGTTCAAGGCCGGTTGTGACGGTGATCTCCCCCGCCTGTCGGGTCCCCTGCATCGCCTGTGCGGCGTTGAGAAGGATGTTTAAGAACACCTGTTCGATCTGTTGAACATCCAGGGTCGTCATCGGGAGACGGGGATCCAGATGACTGACCAGGGCGATGTTTTGGCCCCGGAACTGATACTCGATGAGGGCGATGGTGCGGATCACCGCTTCGTTGACGTTGGCCAGGATGCGGGACGGCCTCTCTTTATGGACGAAGTGCTGCATGTTTTGGATGATTCGCCGGACCCGATCGGCCTCTTGATGAATCTGACCCAGGTCCCTTCGGGTGGCGTCATCCAGCTCGGGCTGATCCTTCAGCATCTCGCTGAACCCCAAAATGCCGGTGAGCGGATTGTTCAACTCGTGCGCGATCCCCGAGATCAACTGCCCGATGGCGGTCATCCTCTCGGCATGGACGAGTTGGGCCTGGGCGCGCTTCAGCTCTTTAAGCTGATTTTCCAGCGCGGTATAGTTCCTTGCATTCTCAATCGCGACGCCCACTTGGTTGGCGAAGATCGTCAGCAGTTTCGCGTCGTATGCGTGATACGGTTTTCCGCGGCGGAAGGCCGATATTCCCCCGATAATACCACTCTCACCCATCAGGGGTACGACCAGGGCCGTCGTGACGTCGAGTTGATCAACCCATGCTTGGATGACACGGGGATCGGATCGAAGGTCGTCCACCACCGCGGGCTGGTGGTTCTTGGCGACCCAACCGCAGAGACCCCCTTCGTTCATGGGCAGCGTATGGCCCCGGAGAACCTCGGCCCGTCGTCCATAACTTTCGACGTAGGTAAACGTTCCATCGCCGTTGCAGATCGGCAGTGCGACGAGATCGGCCTGGACCAGGCCGTGGGCGATCTTGACCGCCGAGGCGTGGATGTCTTCCGCGCGGTGTTTGTAAAGCATGGAAGCGATCACCTTGCTGCTCTCGAGAAGACGATTGAAATCGAGCTGTTGTTGCTGAAGATGGCTTGAGAGTTTCAGATTTTCGGCCGTGGCAACCCGTTGACGCAGTCCCATCAGCATGATCAGGATGGCCGCCCCCAGATAGAGAGGCGTGCGAATATCCTCGGGGCCCCAGAGTGCGACGGAAAAAAGGATGACGGCGATGCCCGCGATGCCAAGCGTGGGAATGGAGTGTCTGCTGAAATAACCGGGGCGACTCAGTAATTTCGTGTCCAAGGGTTGTTTTCTCAAACGGTCCAACTCATGGAGGTTTGTTCCGAGACATTGGGTCGTCAAACGGGGTTTGTGGACGGCAGACTAAATATTTAGAACAATATTGGTCATGGTTTTAGTGACTCCGTCGATTGAGCGGATCTTTGAAAGAATGAGATCGCCGAGGGTCTCAATGGATTCCGTTTCGACAAGGATGATAAGGTCATGAGCCCCGGTAACGGCATAAACGGATTTTACACCGGCCATGCGGGTGATCGTTTTATACGCGCTTTTGGTGTGATCACCGGTGACATCCACGAGCACAAACGCTAAGGTAGCCATATCGTTTCCTTATCGAATCGTAAAGTTCAAGGTTTTGAGAAGGGTCCCGTCTTCTGAAGTGACGTCCACTCTCCAGTCTCCGCCGGCGGACGGCAATAGGGTTTTCATGCTGTAGGTGCGCCAGTTTGAGGATTGAACGGGAAGCGTAACCTCCATCACGATTTTATCGCCATGAAACCAGAGATGTTTGATAACGACCGGCTGGAGATTGCTTTTGATTCTCGTGAAGCAATAGAGTCTCCCGATATTCGCATCGAATGAAACGCCCGGGGCGACCGGGGTTAAATTCTCAATACCCGTTGCGATCACCGCTTCTTCAACCGAGATCACCGGGGCGGTTTTGTCTTGGGCATGAGTCGGTCCGGCCCACGCGGCTGACAGAAATACTAAAGTCACCAAGAGACCGCGCATGATCATGGGCTTACAGGGACAGATATCTGAGGTTGTTTTTTCACCCTAGGCCAAGAGAACTCCGGTTTAAAAGCGTAGACACGATACCAAACCGCTTTTGGACAAGTCAAGGGAATTGCAAATGCCGTCTAACGTTTCTTTAAGTTTTCGATTCCATCCAGGATGCTTCTCTCCAGTTGAGCGCCTAACCCCGGGAGCGTTCGAAGGAGACGGGATCGGGCCAGCAGTTCAAGGTCATGGAGGGTTTCGATATGAAAGCGGCGATGGAGCAATCCGGCCAGTTTGGGATCCAACCCCGGCAACCGAAAGGGGGCGGCATCCAGTGCCGGCGGCTCGGCGTTCTTCTCGACCGGATCACGGATCGTTCCCGTTTTCAGCAGTTCGTGGATTTTCTGCTCCAGATCCCGGCCGATACCCGGAATTTCTTTTAGCCGTCCCTCATCGGCAAAACGGGCCGCCGGGACCTTCAAACGGTCGATAGCCATCGCGGCCCTCCGATAGGCACGGATTCGGAAGGGATTGGCCCCTTCCAGTTGTAAGCGGTCCGCGATATTTTGGAAGACGGAGGCAATTTCTCGATTTGTCACTTGGCGGATTGTATCACATAACGATCAGGATAGCCCGTAGTCCGGGTAGCTTCAATAGCTGAAATCCCATACATGTGTAGTGACTTACATAACCGACGGGTTGGGTCTCCGTAAAATGAGTCAAAATGCTTGAAATAACATTTTGATATTATTGGATTTTATTAACCGGGCCTGTTTTTCTTAGGCGGTATATTACTTGCAGTATCCGCCAAGGGGGGGGCTGTGCGGCATGAAAAAAATTCTGATCGCGGATGATGAAGGCAACCTCCGGTTTCTGTTGCGTAAGACATTGGAGGGGGATGGATTTTATATTCTTGAGGCCGTGGATGGGAAGCAAGCGCTGGCATTAGCGCAGAAGCATCTTCCGGACCTGATCGTTTTGGATGTCGTGATGCCGGATCTTTACGGAAGTGAGGTTTGTGAGCGACTTCGAAAACAACCCAAGACCGCCCGCATTCCGATCATCATCATCACAGCGAACGCCAATCTCTACAACGAGAAACAGGCCAAGGAAAGCGGCGCGGACTATTATATGGCCAAGCCGTTCAGTCCCATGAAGCTACGAAACCTCGTCCACCAAATTCTTTCCGATCCCAAGCAGCCCGGTTCCTGAATCTACGTTCCCATTTCCCACGAAGCGAGATACTTTTCCTGTTCCCGGGTGAGCGTGTCGATCTGGATTCCCATCCCTTTGAGCTTCAACCGGGCGATCTCACGGTCAATTGCTGCAGGAACCGGATAAACTTTCCGTTCCAGTTTCTTGGAATTTTTTACCATATATTCGGCCGAAAGGGCCTGATTGGCAAAACTCATATCCATCACGCTGGCCGGGTGACCCTCCGCGGCGGCCAGATTGATTAAACGGCCTTCTCCAAGAAGATTGACGCGGCGGCCGTTGGGCAGCGTGTATTCCTCGACGAACTCCCGAATCGGCCGCTTCCGCCTGCTCATTTTTTCCAAGGCGGGGATGTCAATCTCGACATTAAAGTGGCCTGAATTGCAGACGACCGCCCCGTCCTTCATGACGGCGAAATGCTCTTTCCGGATGACCTTGATATCCCCCGTCACCGTCACAAAGAAACCGCCGATCTTCGCGGCTTCGGCCATCGGCATGACGCGATACCCGTCCATCACGGCTTCAATCGCCTTCAACGGGTCGATCTCCGTGACGACGACATCCGCCCCCATTCCTTTGGCCCGCATCGCGATGCCGCGTCCGCACCAGCCGTAGCCGCTGATGACGAAGACCGTTCCGGCCACGAGGCGATTGGTCGCGCGCAGCATTCCATCCAACGTGCTCTGGCCGGTTCCGTAGCGATTATCGAAGAGATGTTTGGTGTCGGCGTCGTTGACCGAAATAATAGGGAACTTCAGCACGCCCCGCGCGGCCATGCTTCTCAGACGAATCACGCCCGTCGTGGTTTCTTCGGTTCCGCCGATGATCCCTTTGATGAGATCTTTGCGTTTTGTATGGAGGGTCGAAACGAGATCGGCGCCGTCGTCCATCGTAATGGCCGGCCGATGGTTCAAGGCCGCCTGGATATGGCGGTAATAGGTGTCGTTATCCTCGCCTTTGATCGCGAAGACCGGGATATGAAAATAGTCGACCAGCGCGGATGCGACGTCGTCCTGCGTGCTGAGCGGGTTGGACGCGCAAAGCACGACATCGGCGCCGCCGGCCTTGAGGGTGGTCATTAGGTTGGCCGTTTCGGTCGTGACATGGAGACAGGCCGAGAGCCGGACCCCTTTCAACGGCGCCTCTTTCTTGAAACGTTTTTTAACCAGTTCCAGGACGGGCATCTCTTGCTGCGCCCACTCCATCCGGAGAAAGCCTTTCTGAGCTAAACGAATATCTTTGATGTCGTAATCCATTTACACTCCTTATTAGTATGGGGGCTCGCGTCGCCCCCCTCCACACATCGGCTGCAAACCGCCGAGTGCAGGCCGGTCAAAGCCGGATGGAGCCTCCCCCCTCTCGCTCGTCTTGCTCGCTGGAGTTGATCACGATGCCTTTGAGGTTTATAATCCGGCTTCCTTGCGGAGGGTTTCGGCCAGATCGGTTTTTTCCCATGTGAAGTCGGGCTCGGTTCGGCCGAAATGACCGTACGCGGCGGTCTTTTTATAGATCGGCCGTCGGAGTTTCAGATGGTCAATCATCCCTTTGGGCGTCATGGGGAAATGTTTCTGGACGAGCTTTAAGATTTTCTGGCTCGGCACCTTGCCGGTGTTTTTCGTATTGATCAGGATCGAGACCGGTTCCGGCACCCCGATGGCATACGCCAGTTGAATCTCGCATCGGTCGGCCAGCCCGGCCGCGACGATATTCTTGGCAATGTAGCGCGCCATATACGATGCGGAGCGGTCCACCTTGGAGGGATCCTTCCCGGAGAAAGCCCCGCCGCCGTGGCTTCCGACGCCCCCGTAGGTGTCCACGATGATTTTTCGCCCGGTCACGCCGGTATCGCCCTGCGGTCCTCCGACGACAAACCGGCCGGTGGGATTGATGTGATAAACAATCTTTTCCTCGTCCATCAACTGAGGAGGGATAATTGGTTTGATCACTTTTTCGATGATGTCCTCGCGGATTTCTTTCAAGGTCATTTCGGGACTGTGCTGCGCCGAGATGACAACCGTCGTGACGCGGATCGGTTTGCCGTCCCGGTAGTCCACGGTCACCTGGGATTTTCCATCCGGCCGGAGATACGGCAGGATGTCCTGTTTTCGGACCTCCGTGAGCCGCCGGGCCAACTTGTGGGCCAGAATGATCGGCGTGGGCATGTACTCCGGCGTCTCGTTGCTTGCGTATCCGAACATGATTCCTTGATCTCCCGCCCCGCCGGTGTCCACGCCTTGCGCGATGTCCGGGGACTGGGAATGGATCGAGGTGATCACGGAACAGGTTTCGTAATCAAAGCCGTATTTGGCCCGCGTATAACCGATTTCTTTAATCGTCTCGCGGACGATGTCCGGGATCTCGACGTAACAGGTCGTGCTGATCTCTCCGGCCACAAACGCCAGGCCGGTGGTGACCAAGGTCTCGCAGGCCACGCGGCAATACGGGTCCTGTGCGATAATGGAATCGAGAATCGCGTCCGAAATCTGGTCCGAGATTTTATCGGGATGTCCCTCGGTGACGGATTCCGAAGTGAATAGAAAATCCTGTCCGGTCATCTAATTCTCCTTTGACAGCGTTCGATTGTTGATCATGATTGAGCGTATGAATTCAAGGCAGTCACGATCGGGTAAATCTTTAAACTGAAGTCAGCATTCTTATATCACAGCCATAAACTTTGTCAAGGGAAAAGTGAATCGTTTCGCGCCGGCCAAGCCGGACACTCACTTGACATTACCGAGGGTGACACGTTACAGTCAGTTCGTTTGAGTAAACGCGGGGAGCGATGGTGGACAGGACGATTCCGACAAACGTGATCAAGCGCGCGCGTGAATTGCGCGAGGCCATTGAGTTGCACAATTATCGTTATTACGTGCTCGATGCACCCACGCTTCCCGATGCCGAATATGACAGGCTGTTTCGGGAACTGCAGGAACTGGAAGCGAACTATCCCCGGCTCATCGTTCCGGAATCTCCCACGCAACGAGTCGGCAGCGTTCCGTTAAGTGGGTTCTCGCAGGTGACCCACCGCACGCCGATGCTGTCTTTAAATAACGCCTTCGAAGACGAGGAGGTCATTGCCTTTGACCGCCGCATCCGCGAGCCGTTGGGCGTTTCGGACGTGGAATACGCGGTTGAACCGAAATTCGACGGCGTGGCGATCAGTCTGACGTATCAAACCGGCCTGCTGGTACAAGGCGCGACGCGCGGCGATGGTCATACCGGGGAAGACGTCTCGGCGAATCTGCGCACGATTAAGGCCGTTCCCCTCCGGCTGCAGGCCGATTCGCCGCCGGCGCGGCTGGAGGTTCGAGGCGAGGTTCTGATGCTCAAACGCGATTTCGAGCAGTTGAATCGGGCGCAGGAACGGAAGGGCGAGAAACTATTTGTCAACCCGCGCAACGCCGCCGCCGGCAGCCTGCGGCAGCTCGACCCGCGCATCACCGCCACGCGACATCTCACTTTTCTTGCCTATGCGTTGGAAGGCGTTGAAGGACTCGATCTGCCGCAAACACACAGCGCGATGATGGATTATCTTGTCACGCAAAAATTTCCGGTTTGTGTTGAGCGTAAAGTCGTGCGCGGTGTTCAGGGGCTTCTAAAATACTATCGCTCCATCAGCGCCAAACGGGATTCCCTGCCTTATCACATTGACGGAGTGGTTTACAAAGTCAATGATCTGCGTCGGCAGGAACAGATGGGTTTTGTGGCGCGCGCGCCGCGTTTTGCCGTGGCGCATAAATTTCCGGCGCAGGAGGCGGTCACGGAAGTGCTCGACATTGATGTCCAGGTGGGGAGAACGGGCGCGATCACGCCGGTGGCCCGTTTGAGGCCGGTGTTTGTGGGCGGCGTGACCGTCACCAATGCCACCTTGCATAATGAGGACGAAGTGCGGAGGAAGGACATCCGGATCGGGGACTCCGTGATTGTGCGCCGCGCCGGCGACGTTATTCCGGAGGTGGTGAGTGCGGTTTTGGATCGCCGTCCGGCCGAAACGCGCGAATTCACCATGTCCAAAAGCTGTCCCATCTGCGGTTCGACGATCATTCGACTGCCGGGCGAGGCCGTGGCTCGATGCAGCGGGGGGCTGTACTGCCCCGCGCAACGAAAGCAGGCCCTTTTGCATTTCGCCAGCCGCCGCGCAATGGATATTCAGGGGCTGGGAGAAAAATTAGTGGACCAACTGGTGGACAAAGGACTGGTCAAAACGTCGGCTGATCTTTACCTGTTGGATCAACCAACGCTGGCCGGTTTGGAACGGATAGCCGAGTTGTCCGCGAGCCATCTCGTCCAGGCCATCGAAACCGGCAAGAAAACAACGCTGGCCCGCTTTATTTATGCATTGGGCATTCCAAACGTGGGCGAAGCAACGGCAAAAGAGCTGGCGCACTTTTTCGGTGGCCTGGACCGCTTGATGCAGGCCCATGAGCAGACCTTGCACTATGTGCCGGACATCGGATCGGAGGTCGCGCGATCCATCGTTCAGTTTTTTGCCGAGAGGCACAACCGGGAGGTGATCGTGCAGTTAAGGTCCGCCGGCGTGCGATGGGAGGAAGATCAACGAGAAAAAGACAAACAAACGACGCTGGCGCGGTTTCTCGATTGGCTTGCGATTCCCGGCATCGGACCCTCCACGGCCGAGCGGCTTGCGGACACCTCCGGCGGTCTCGAACGGCTGATGCAGGCCGATGCCCAGGCCCTCCGGCAGGAACTGGATCTTTCGCCGAATGCGGCGAAGTCGGTCGCCGGCTATTTCAGTAACCCGCAAAATCGAAACGTGATCGAACAACTTCTGGATCTGGGCGTGACGTTTACGAAAAGCGCCGAGTCCGCCGATAAGGCGTCGCCGGTCCGCGGTAAAACGTTTGTGTTGACCGGTACGCTGCCGAACCTGACGCGGGAGGAGGCCAAGGGAAAGATCGAAGCAATGGGCGGTAAGGTTGCCGGAAGCGTCTCGGGAAAAACCGATTATGTCGTCGCCGGGGCAGAAGCGGGAAGCAAACTCGTCCAGGCTCAGGACCTGGGCATCCCGATCCTGGACGAAGAGGGCTTCAAGAAACTCATGGGGGAAAACACTCAATAAAGGAGGCATGGATGAGTACCGGGAGAAATAGACGTGCTGTTATTGCGGGTGTCTTGCTGGTTGTGGTCTTAACGGGAATGGAGTCGGTTGCCGTCTTTGCGGCCGATGTGAAGATTGCGAAGGAGCACGCGGCCGAGATGGTAAAGCACGCGAAGGAAATGGTCTCGCACGGGAAGGCGGGGCATCTGGATGTCTTGAGCGAGCATGCGG
>CAKKOZ010000125.1:0-2864 GCA_919901335.1 Nitrospiria bacterium
TGCTTTGGGCAAACCCTTTCGTATGTCAGCAACAAGGACGGAAATTGGGAAGTCTACACGATCTGGGCCGATGGAACGCATGACCAACGCCTGACACATGATCCCGCGATGGACGGTTTCTGCTGGAACGAGTGGTCACCCGACGGCCGATCGATTTTGTTTGATTCGAATCGGGACGGGACCTATCAGGTGTATCGGATGGATCGGGACGGAACCCATCCGCGGAATATCGCTCCGGTCCGTGCTCCGGTCGAGGGGCCGGCCTGGTCTCCGGACGGACGTCGGGTGGTTTACACCTCCCGCCAGGACGGCAACTGGGAAATTTATCGGACGAATGCGGACGGCGCCGATCCGCGCCGGTTGACCGTCAATCGGGCGAAAGATTTCAACCCGCTTTGGTCTCCGGACGGGAAGACGATCGCGTTTATCTCGGATCGGGACGGGCCGAACGAAATTTATATTATGAATGGGGATGGGTCCAATCCACGGCGGCTGACTTCCGGAATGGCGGATAAAGGCCGGGATCGGCATCGGTGGTCGCCCGATGGCTCAAAAATCGCGTACGTGGCCTATGTCGGCCGCGATGAGGCGGGGAAGGTTTCGGCAAGCGCCGCGCGGCAACAAGAGCGGTTCTCGGCGAGTGATGATTAAGGGAGCGTCCGGCTTTGCCGGCGCGACCGCGGGGGTTCGGGGGGCATGTGAGGACATTGTTCCTTACATTGCCGCAGCGGCCCCCCGATCAAGACAGGAGAGGCCGATGCGTAAATTGATGGGGTTCGTGATGACGGGGGCGCTCCTGATCGGGGTTTCGGCCATCGCGGCCGCTCCGCCCGAACTCAAACTCGGCCCGTTGGTGGCCTCCGAAGTCCAGCTCACGACGAGCGAAGAAATGGATTATACCCCCAGCTTCAGCCCCGATGGGAAGCAGATGGTCTTCACATCCTACGCCACCGGGAATGAGGAGATCTGGGTGATGGATCTGGACGGGACGAATGCCCGTTCGTTGACGAACGATCCAAAAGGGGACTGGTCGCCGGCCTGGAGCCCGGCAGGAAAAACGATTGTCTTTACCTCAAGCCGTGCGGGGGTGAACCAGCTCTGGTTGATGGATGTAGACGGGTCGAACCCGCGACCCCTGACCCAGGCGGATCCCCTCCCAACAACCTGGAGCCGTGACCCCTCGTGGAACCGGCAGGGTACGATGATCATCTTCACCTCAAACCGGACGGGTAAAGATGAAAACTGGATTATGGATCTCGCCGCGAAGAAGCAATGGCTGCAGGCGATTGGATCTGGGGGCCCGTGCGGAAGCGAAAACCGTCCTCCGATGCCCCCAGGCCCCGCGCAGTCCCTGGCGAAGCCAGTGGACTGCTTGTTCGACATGGCCGAGCATTGGCATCCGTCCTTCAGCCCGGACGGGAAACGGGTCCTCTTTTCATCCAACCTGAGCGGGGAGTGGGGACTATGGCTTTCGGACCTACAGGGGAAAAATCTTGTCCGGCTGGTGGCCGATAAGCGGTTCGACAATAATCCGGCGGCCTCCTGGAGTCCGGATGGAAAACGAATCGTGTTTCGGACGGCCGAGTCCAATCTCTGGATCATGAATTCGGACGGATCGGCCCTGTCTCCCCTGACCGTGGACGGAATGGTTGACGGGTGGCGTTCATCCTTTAGCCCGGATGGGACAAAGATCGCCTACACGTCCTTGCGTTCCGGAAACAGTGATATCTGGGTGATGACGCTGAAATAGGGGTTAGACCAGGGGTTAGATGATAGATGCTGGATGATAGGGCTGATCGGAGAAAGGGGAAGAGCATGGGAAGCTTATGGCATAGCGTTTTGATAGTTACACTGACATCTATTATCTATCATCTGGTCCCTGGTAGCACCTGGGCCGGCCATCAAGGCGGGAATGCCCCGTCCGGCGTACGGGTCGAGGCGACCTTCACGGCGATGCAGCCGGCTGTGGCGAAGCCTGGACATCATGGAAACGGTCTCTTCTACATTACCAATGCGACCACGGATGATCTGGTGATTGTGGACCCCGTCATGGAGCAGATCGTCAAGACGATCCGCGTTGGGAAAAGGCCTCTCGGCGTCACGCTGACCCAGGACGGCCGCTATGCCTTGACGGCCAACTTTGATTCCAACAATGTCTCGGTGGTGGATCTGGAGTCGTTTAAAGTCGTCCGGACCGTTCCGACGGGCGTTGGCCCGGACGGGGTCACGATCACGCCCAATGGGAAGTTCGCTTATGTGGCGAATTCGGATTCGGATGATCTGACCGTCATCCGTGTTCGGGATTGGAAGGTTGTAAAGACCCTGCCGGTTGGACAGGCGCCGGACAATCTTGTTTTCACGCGGGACGGGAAAACGGCCTATTTAACCAACTGTGATTCGCACAATGTAGCCGTGATCGACACCTCCCGCATCGAGGTGGTGCAGTACATCACGGTCGGGACGGTTCCGGAGGGGATCATTCTCACCCCGGATGAGTCGCGCGCCTATGTGGCAAACAATATCAGCGATGATGTGTCCGTCATTGATCTTCGGACGCGCACCGTGGTGAAGACTATTAAGGTCGGGGACGCGCCCGCCGGGGTCTCCCTCGCCCCCGACGGCCGGCATGTTTATGTGGCCAATGAGCGGGACAATAATATTTCCGTGATCGACTCGACAACGGACGAGGTGGTGAAGACGCTGCCTACCGGAGGGAAATTTCCGGTCGATATCCTTTTTACGGATGACGGACGAAGGGCCTTCATCTCACACCGTGATTCGAGCGATGTGACGGTTCTGGATCTGGAAACCGAAAAGGTGGTCAAATCGCTTGGGCTTGGGGATTCCATTCATGAGGGAGTGGC
>CAKKOZ010000125.1:2964-4512 GCA_919901335.1 Nitrospiria bacterium
GTGACCAATGAGGGGTCCAATAATCTGACCGTCATCGACGCGCAACGATACCGGACGGTCAAGACCCTGCCGGTGGGCGAGATGCCGGGCGGCGTGGCATTAACCCGGGACGGGCGGCGTCTCTACGTCGCCAATTTTACGAATACCGTAACAGTTGTCGATACGGCCTCCCATGAAGTCGTGAACACCATCGAGGTGGGAAAAGGGGCCACGGGCTTGGTTCTAACGCCGGACGAGCGTTCTTTATATGTCACGAACCGCTCCTCCCATACCGTCTCGGTTGTGGAACTAGCCACGGAACGGACGGTCAATACGATTCCGGTGGGCCAGGGTCCCAACTGGGCGGATGTATCGCCGGACGGGCGGTTTGTTTATGTCAGCAACGGGAGTTCCAACGAGGTGGCCGTGATCGACACCGCCTCTCAGTCCGTCGTTCAGATGATCCAGGTCGGCGAGATGCCGACGGGCCTCAGCGTTGCGCCGGATGGACGCACCGTCTGGGTGGCGGATTACCCCCGCGGGGTGACGATCATCGACACGGCGACCCGAAGCATCGTAAAAACCGTGGCAGTCGACAGCTTTCCGGCCGGATTGGTCTTCTCACCCGACGGCCGTTTTGCCTACGTCACAAACGTCAGCACGGACAATATCTCGGTGGTGGATACCGGCACTTATCAGGTGGTCGGCAGCATTCCGGTCGGTACGACACCGGTGGAAATCAAGATCAGCCGGGACGGCCGCACCGCGTATGTCTTAAATGAAGGATCGTCCGATCTTTCCGTGGTGGACCTTCCGTCCAGGCGCGTGGTCCGGACCGTAAAGGTGGGTGTGAGGCCGAGCGGGCTTGCCATCCGGACGGAAACCGGTTTTCCGGCCCCGGTTCAACCCGAGACGGCTGCGGGTACGGTGTGCCATTGCACCCTGATGTACGCGTCGAATCCGAACGGCAACTGGGACATCTACTCGGTTACGACCGACAGCCGTCATGCCCGGCGGTTGACCTCGACCCCGGCGGAAGAAGAAGGGCTGATGCCGTCTCCGGACGGAACAAAAGTCGCTTTTGTTTCGAAGCGGGATGGCGATTACGAAATTTATATCATGAATCGTGACGGAACAGAGCAGAAACGACTGACCCATGCCCGCGGTATTGATGAGGACCCCCATTGGTTTCCCGATGGAACGAAGCTCCTTTTCGAATCGGCTCGGGAAGGAAACTGGGACGTCTTTGTGATGAACGCGGACGGGACGAACCCGATCCATCTGACGCGGACGCCGCAGGATGAAGCCGATCCGGTTTTATCACCGGACGGGACGCGACTTCTTTTTAAATCGTTGCGGGACGGAATCTGGCGATTGTATGTCATGAACGTGGATGGATCCGGTCTTTCGGCGCTGGCCGAGTCGGACTATTCCGAAGGAGCGAATGACGATCCGGTCTGGTCGCCGGATGGGAAACAGATTGCCTTTGTCGCTGATCGTGACGGTGCCCCTGAGATTTATATCATGGACATGGCTTCCTCCCATGCCGTCAACGCGACGCGCCATCCG
>CAKKOZ010000126.1 GCA_919901335.1 Nitrospiria bacterium
GTAGCCCAGCCCGATCAGCGCCGTGTTTGAGTTGCTGCCGTCCACGATCACCTGAACCTCGGCCGGCCGGCCTCCCTGAAGCCGCCGGCCGAAGTCCGGCGGGATGACGAGAGCCATGACGGCCTTGCCCCGGTCCAACCGATCGATCGCTTCCGTGTAACTGCTGACATAGTCTTTGACGATAAAATACTCGGTCGGCGTGAAGGCCCGGATGTAGTCGCGGCTCTCGGCCGTACGGTTCTGATCCCAGACCGCAATCACGAGATTCTTGAGATCGAAGGTCGCGCCGTACCCCAAAAGGATCAGCTGGACGATCGGCGCGATGAACAGGATCGGAAACAGCCGGGGATCCCGCTGAAGTTGTTTGGCCTCCTTCCAGCCCATCGTGAGAATCCGTTGGATCATCGTGTCCTCATGTCATTCGCGTCGCAAACCGACGGACGCTGATCGTGATCACGACCAGGGCAAAGCCCAGAAGGATCAGTGTGTGCGGCCAGACCGCTTCAATTCCGACCCCTTTTAAGAGAATGGCCCGGAGGATGATCAAAAAATGGGTCGACGGAATCAGAAAGCTCACGCCTTGAAGCGGCAGCGGCATGCTCTCGACCGGGAAAATAAAGCCGGACAGAATGAAGGTCGGGAGCAGCGTGGTCAGAAGGCTGATGAAATAGGCCACGGCGCGCGTCCTGGCGATCGTCGAGATCAGAAGGCCCATCCCGAGCGTGGCCAGCAGGAAGACAATCGTCTGTCCGAACAACTGGACGGCGCTGCCCCGGAACGGCACATGGAAGACCGTCGCGCCCGTCACGAGCGTCAGGACGATCACCCCGAAGCTGATGATCCCGTACGGGAGCATTTTCCCAAGAATCACCTCGACCGGCCGGACCGGACTGATCAGCAGGACCTCCAGGTTCCCGAGTTCCCGCTCTCTCACGATCGCCATCGCCGGAAGGGCGACGCCGATGATCATGATCAGCATTCCCACAATCCCGGGCGTGATGAAGATCGTGCTGTTCAGGTCCGGATTGAACCAGACACGGCTTTTGACCTCGACCGTTTTCGGAACCGCGGCGCGGGCTCGATCCGGCAAAAAATCGCGGAGCACCTGTTCCACATACCCGGAAGCGATGCCGGCGGTGTTGTTGTCCGAGCCGTCGAGAAGGATTTGGATCGGCGCAAGATGTCCGGAAGCGATTCGCTCCCCGAACCCGGGCGGGATCTCGATATAGACGCTCGCCGTCCCCCGGTCCAGCAGCGCGGCTTCTTTCCCGCAAGCCTCCGCGTCCACCGCGATAAAATAGCTGGAGCTGAAGAACGACTCGGCCAGCGCGCGCGATTCCTGCGTGCGGTCGCGGTCGCAGACCGCCGTACGGATCTGCTTGATGTCCAGCGTGATCGCGAACCCGAACAGGATCAGAAGGAGAACCGGCATGAGGATGACCAGCCCCAGCGTCCGCGGATCCCGCCGGATCTCGATAAATTCTTTGACCATGATCGCCCAGAGACGGTGCATTTTATTCCCCCATGATACGCAAGACCCTTATTGCATCAGCGGGTGGCCGGAGGCGGGGCGCCCCGTCCGCCCGCAACGGAAATTCCCACTGAGTGCGAGACGGCAAACCCCGGCAGTCCATGAACGGAGTGAGGACGGATGGGGCTGCCGCAGGACAGGACCCGCTGATCACCCCTACATCGTTTTCGACAGCGACACAAAAACATCCTCGATCGAGGGCTGAATCCGCTCCAGCCGCTCCACCGCAAGTCCGGCCGCCTCCAGGACCGCTCGAAGACGCGGGATCGCCTCCTCCGCGCGCACCACGGCCACATGCAGCTCCTCTCCGTAAATATTAACGTCAATGATCCCCGGAAGCTGCCGGATCAGCCGGAAGGCCTCGTTCAGCCGGTCGGTCCGGACCGTCACAATTTCATGGGCGTCAAATCCGGACCGGATCCGGACCGGGCTGTCCAGAGCGGCAAGACGGCCCTTCCAGATGAACCCGATCCGGTGGCAGCGTTCGGCCTCCTCCATGTAATGCGTCGTAACGAACAGTGTTTTCCCCTTTTCGGCCAGGCCGTAGAAGTAGTCCCACATCGTCCGCCGGGAGACCGGATCAATTCCGGCCGTGGGTTCATCCAAGAAGATGACGGCGGGATCATGCACCAGCGCGCAGCCCAGCGCAAGCCTCTGCCTCCACCCGCCGGAGAGCTGCGCCGCCAGCGTTTCCCGGTACGGCTCGAATCCGAGCGAGGCGATCAATTCCTCCGCTTTTTCCCGCGCCGTAGGGGCCGGAAGGTACAGCCGCGAATAAAACCAAAGATTCTCTTCCACCGTCAGATCGGAATACAGCCCGAAGCGCTGGGACATGTATCCGATCAACGGCTTGACGCGGGCGATCTCCCGATTCACATCGAAGCCCATGATCCGGGCGGTTCCGGAGGTCGGAAGCAGTATCCCGCAAAGCATCCGGATCGTGGTGGACTTGCCGGCGCCGTTCGGGCCGAGGAAACCGAAAATCTCGCCCTTTTCGATCTCGAAACTGACGTCGTCCACGGCCGCGACTTTTCCGAACCGCTTGACCAGTCCGTCAGCGGCGATGGCGATGGTCCCCCGCGCATTCATGGCGGACCCTCCTTCAACATTAGCTCCACATCGGCCGGCTGGCCGGGTTTCAACTCGCCGTTCTGGTTCTCGATCGCGACCTTCACCTCAAACACCAGCTTCACCCGTTCCTCTTTTGTCTGAATCGTCTTGGGCGTGAACTCGGCCTTGTTCGAAATATGAGTCACCTTCCCCCGGTACGTCTTGCCCGGAAAGGTATCCACCATAACCTGGGCTTCGCCGCCCAGCTTAACGCGGCCGAGGTCCGTCTCCTTCACATAGATCGAGACCCAGAGATGGTCCAGATCGCCCAGCGTGAGGATCGGCGACCCGGATGTCGCAAGTTCCCCTTGCTCGCGGTTCTTTAAAAGCACGGTCGCCGCGAGCGGAGCCGTCAGTCGGGTGTCGTCGAGCTGGGCAAGCACCCGATCCAGCTCGGCCTGGGCCCGTCGGAATTCCCCGCGGGACGCCTCGATCAGATGCCGGCGCGTGCCGGCCTTTAAGAGATCAAGATGTCCTCTGGCCTCGCGTTCCTTGGCGACCGCCACGTCGCTTGCCGTCCGGGCCCGTTCCCATTCCTGGTCTGAGACGACCTTGTCGTTGTGCAGGCGATCCAGTCGGTCTCGATCCATCCGAGTCCTTTCCAGATTGGCCTGCGCCTCCTCGAGCGCGGCCTCGGCCTTTTTGATCTCCTGTTCGCGGGAACCGGCCTCAAGATTCGAAAGATTGGCGCGTGCGGCCTCCACCTGTGCCTCCGCGGCCCGGATCTGAGCCTCGACTTCGCGGCGCTCGATCCGGACCAGGAGCTGGCCGTCCGCCACGCGATCGCCTTCGTCCACCAGAATCTGTTCGATGCGGCCGGTGACCTTCGACTCGATCTTTACCTCCGTCGCCTCGACCGTTCCACTGGCCGTGATGCGGTCAGCCGGCGTGCGATGATTCCAGTACCGAACGGTCGCAACCGCGCCTAAGAGCAGAAGTCCGATGACCGTCACACCAACGGCGATGCGCTTCTTCATGGCTTTGATTCCTCCCCGGTTTCAACAAACGCGCCGGCGCCCAACCGCGTTGCCCGGGCCGGCATACGCCCCTACACGCAATTTCATCACACGCGTCTTCGATCATCCCCTCCGGCAGATCGAGAAACTCCCGATAGTAGCGACCCCTGCCCGTCCCTGTCAAGGCCGTGCTTCATTGGGGGGAACGGAATACAGGCGGGATGGATTAGATATTGACGTCGGCAGTTTAATATAGGTATAGTACACGGATGCAAAATCGCCCGATAAGACAAATCAAACAAGATATCCGAAGCACGAGAGCGGGTCGATGATCATCGGGGTCCCCAAAGAAACCTTCCCGGGCGAGCGGCGGGTCGCGCTCGTGCCGGGCAGTCTTCCCGCCCTGATAAAGGCCAAGATCGAGGTGCTGATCGAATCGGGCGCCGGCACGGAAGCCGGCTATCCGGATGCCGCGTACCAGGAAAAAGGCGCGAAGATCGCCGCAGGCCGGGCGGAGGTGTTCAGCGCGGCCGATGTGATCCTGCAGGTCCGCGGCTTCGGGACGAATCCGGAGGCCGGACGCGCCGACCTGGAACTCTTCAAACGGGACCAGATCGTGATCGGTCTTCACGATCCGCTATCCTTCCCGAACGCCGCAAAAGAACTGGCCGGACGCGGCGTGACGGCCTTCGCCCTGGAACTCCTTCCCCGAATCACCCGCGCGCAGAGCATGGATGTCTTAAGCTCCATGGCCACGGTCGCCGGATACAAGGCCGTGCTGCTTGCGGCCGAGACGCTTCCGCGGATGTTCCCGATGCTGATGACGGCCGCCGGCACGATCAGTCCGGCCCGGGTCTTCGTCATCGGGGCGGGGGTGGCCGGTCTGCAGGCGATCGCAACCGCGAAACGTCTGGGTGCGGTGGTGCAGGCCTACGATGTCCGTCCCGCGGTCAAGGAGCAGGTCAAAAGCGTGGGGGCCAAATTCGTGGAGCTGCCGCTTGAGGCCGGCGCGGCCGAGGGCGAGGGCGGATATGCCAAGGCGATGGATGAGGCTTTTTACCAGCGGCAGCGGGAGATGATGGCCCGCGTCGTGGCCGCGAGCGACGTGGTGATCTGTACCGCCGCCATACCGGGAAAACGCGCGCCGGTGCTGGTGACGGGCAAGATGGTGGCCGGCATGCCGCCGGGTTCGGTAATCGTGGACCTGGCGGCCGAGAGCGGCGGCAACTGCGAGCAGACCCAGCCCGGCCGCACCATCACGGCGCACGGGGTGACGATCATTGGAGTGGTCAGCCTCGCGGCGACCGTTCCCCACCATGCCAGCCAGATGTACGCAAAAAACATTGCGACGTTTCTGCTCAACATGATCAGCAAGGAAGGAATATTCCAATTAAAAATGGAGGATGAAATCGTCCGGGGAACGCTGGTCGCCCGCGGGGGAAACGTGGAGCATCCGCAGGTCCGGGCGCTTTTGGGTCTGCCGACGGCTGAAAC
>CAKKOZ010000127.1:0-3711 GCA_919901335.1 Nitrospiria bacterium
GTGGCCAGGGTCAAGGCGGCCGGAAACGACGTGGTCGTCGTCGTTTCGGCGATGGCCGGGGAGACGGACCGCTTGTTGAAACTGGCCCACCAGCTCTCGTCGAATCCGGAGGAGCGCGAGGTGGACATGCTGTTGTCTTCCGGCGAGCGGGTCACCAGCGCATTACTGGCTCTGGCGCTTCAGGAAAAGGGGTTGAAGGCACAGGCCTTGACCGGCCGGCAGGTCGGGATCATGACGGACAGCACACACACGAAGGCGAAAATCGAGCGGATTTCGGCCGATCGCGTGCGCGAAGCCGTCATCCAAGGGATCATTCCGGTCATCGCCGGTTTTCAGGGGATCAATGAAAAGTCGGACGTGACGACGCTGGGGCGGGGCGGATCGGACCTGACGGCCGTTGCGCTGGCCGCGGCCCTGAAGGCCGATTACTGCGACATCTATACCGACGTGGACGGCGTCTACACGACCGATCCGCACGTCGTCCCGAACGCGCGCCGGCTCGACAAGATCTCCTATGAAGAGATGCTGGAGATGGCCAGCCTCGGGGCCAAGGTGCTTCAGGCCCGTTCGGTCGAGTTCGCGGCCAACTATCAGGTGCCGGTTCGGGTGTTGTCCAGTTTCAGCGCCGGAGAGGGGACGCTGGTGACGAAGGAAGACCGGGACATGGAGCAGGTGGTGGTCTCGGGCGTGACCTATGACAAGAACCAGGCCAAGATCACGATCACGGGCGTGCCCGACCAGCCCGGAATCGCGGCCCGGTTGTTCGGCGCCATCGCCGAGGCCGGCATCCTCGTGGACATGATCCTGCAAAACGTCAGCCAGGAGGGGATGACCGATATCTCCTTTACGGTTCCAAAAGGGGATGCCGGAAAGGCCGTCGAGATCGCGCGCAAGATCGCACGCGAGATCGGGGCCCGGGACGTGCAGTTGACGGAGAACATCGCCAATGTCTCGATCGTGGGGGTCGGGATGCGGACCCATTCCGGCGTGGCGGCCCGGATGTTCGCCGCCCTGTCGAAGGAGAGGATCAACATCATGATGATCTCGACCAGCGAGATCAGGATCTCCTGCGTCATGGACGCCAAATATACCGAGCGGGCGGTCCGATCGTTGCATGAGGCCTTTGAGTTGGGGAAGGAAAGAGGGTAGGGGGCCATGCATTCTGTCGAGATATACGACACCACGTTGCGGGACGGAGCCCAGGCCGAGGATGTTTCGTTTTCGGTTGAGGATAAGCTCCGCGTGGCCGAGAAACTGGACCACCTCGGCGTGCATTACATCGAGGGCGGGTGGCCCGGCTCCAATCCCAAGGACATCCAGTTCTTTAAAAAAGTCCGGCAGCTCCCGTTGAAAAACGCAACGATTGTGGCCTTCGGCGCGACGCGAAAGGCCGACAACCCGGTCGCCAAGGATCCCAACCTGCAGGCCCTTTTAATGGCCGGCACCGACCTGATCACGCTGTTTGGAAAAAGCTGGGACCTCCATGTGACGGACGCACTGGGCATTTCGCTCAAAAAAAACCTGGAGCTGATCGCCGACTCGATTCAGTACCTCCGGGCCAAGCGGAAAAAGGTTTTTTACGACGCCGAACATTTCTTCGACGGCTACAAGGCCAATCCAGACTACGCTCTTAAGACCCTGCGGGAAGCCGAGGCGGCCGGCGCGGGTTGCATCATTCTGTGCGATACCAACGGCGGAACGATGCCCTGGGAGGTGAGGGGCATTTTCTCCGCGGTGGCCCGGGAGATCCGGGTTCCGCTGGGCATCCACGCCCACAACGACTCGGACATGGCCGTGGCCAACTCGCTCATCGCGGTTGAGCTGGGGGCGGTGCAGGTTCAGGGAACGGTCAACGGGTTCGGGGAGCGGTGCGGGAATGCAAACCTCTGCTCCATTTTGCCCAACCTCAAGCTCAAAATGAAGGTGGACTGCATCTCGGATGAGCAGCTCGGACACCTCAAGGAAGTCTCGCGGTTTGTGACTGAAATCGCCAATCTGTCCCCGGACAAGCACCAGCCGTATGTCGGCGACAGCGCCTTCGCGCACAAAGGCGGGGTGCATGTCCATGCCGTCCGGAAAAACCCGCTGACCTACGAGCATATCCGGCCGGGTCTCGTGGGAAACCGTCAGCGAATCCTGGTCTCGGACTATGCCGGACGAAGCGTCCTGCTGGGCAAGGCGAACGAGTTCCGGATCCGGCTGAAGAAACGAAGCCCGAAGCTGACGCATCTTCTGGAGACGCTCAAGGAGCTGGAGAGCCAGGGTTTTCAATTTGAGGGGGCCGAAGGCTCGTTCGAACTCCTCATGCGCAAGGCCGAAGGGACGCATCAGCGGTTCTTCGATCTGATCGGGTTTCGCGTCATCGTTGAAAAGCGGCAGGAGCGGGAGGATCCGATCTCAGAGGCCACCATCACGGTGAAGGTCGGCGATCATGTCGAGCATACCGCGGCGGTGGGCAACGGGCCCGTGAATGCGCTGGACCATGCGCTGCGAAAGGCGCTGAACAAATTTTATCCGCAGCTCAAAGAGATGAAGCTGCTCGATTACAAGGTGCGGGTGCTGGCGGCCGACAAGGGAACGGCGGCGCGGGTGCGCGTCCTGATCGAATCCGGCGACCGGAACCGCAAGTGGGGCACGGTCGGCGTCTCGGAAAACATCATCGAGGCAAGCTGGCAGGCGCTGGTGGACAGTGTCGAGTACAAACTGCTGCAAGATCAAAAGAAAAAACGGTAGCGCATGATCAGGCCGCGCAGTCGGTTCAATGGGAAAGCCCGGCCTGGCGATCCGGACTTCGTTCCGCCGATCGTGTGATTCGGGTGGACGGCGCGGCGGTGACGGACGTCGGACGGCTTCAACGAATGATCTCCAAGGGAGGCATCGGGACCGAATGGACGTTGACCGTTTGGCGGAACGGAACAATTCGTGAAATAAGGGTCCGATCGGAAGAACAGCCGGTGCGTATTTTCCCTTGACATTCATTCTAACCTATTGTATTTTATGTTTAATTTTTAAGGCCGGTCTTGGTGTTCACGATAAGGAGGGATGGGATGAGAAAAGCCGACATTGCTAATGAGGTCTACGAGCGGGTCGGGATTTCGAAGAAAGAAGCGGCCGAGATCATCGAGACCGTGTTGAACACGATCAAGAGCGTGCTCCAAAAAGGCGAAACGGTCAAGATCGCGGGTTTTGGAAATTTTGTCGTCAGAAGCAAGCGGGCCCGGAAGGGTCGAAATCCAAAAACGGGCCAGGAGATCGGGATTACGCCGAGGCGCGTGGTGACCTTCCGCCCCAGCCAGGTGTTTAAAAAATTCGTGAACCAATCGTAGGTTACCCTTGAGAAAAAAATCAAGTCCTGGGCCGAAAGGTTTGCGGCGTCCGGGAAAGAGAATGGCCTCGGATTCCCGTTCGGACTCTGATGGTCAAGAGCGGTTGTTTTACAAAATCAGCGAGGTGAGCACCATCACGGGCCTCGAATCGTACGTCCTGCGGTATTGGGAATCTGAGTTTCCGATCCTTCACCCTCAGAAAAGCCGCGGCGGCCAGCGGATTTACAAGAAAAAAGACATCGAAACCATTTTACAAATCAAGCAGATGCTTTATGAAAAGGGGTTTACCATTGCCGGGGCGCGGAAGGCGATGACGGCGCGAAACGGCGGGCCTTCCAAGACCGCGGCCCAACCGTTATCCAAAGCGTTTATTTATCGCCTCCGG
>CAKKOZ010000127.1:3811-12410 GCA_919901335.1 Nitrospiria bacterium
ATCCGGTCGGAAGGGATTCGGGTCCTGGCCCGGGCGCTCAAGCGTGTCGGCGAAGTCTATGTCGTGGCGCCGGACCGCGAGCGCACGGCGGCCGGCCATTCCCTCACGTTGCACAAGCCGCTTCGCATCGAGGAGCACGGACCTCGGATGTTCGCCGTCAGCGGGACGCCCACGGACTGCGTGAATCTCGCCGTGAATGAAATTCTCCCGCGCCGTCCCGATCTGGTCGTGTCCGGGATCAACCGGGGAGGCAACCTCGGGGACGACGTCACCTATTCCGGTACGGTTTCGGCCGCCATGGAGGGAACCCTTCTGGGGATTCCTTCCATCGCCATCTCGCAGCTTGGGGAAGATCGCTTTCATTTTGAGACCGCGGCGCGGTTTGCGGTCCGCCTGGCCCGGCAGGTCCACCGCAAGGGGCTTCCTCCCGACACCCTCTTGAACGTCAACGTTCCCGACCTTCCACCGCGCGAGATCAAAGGGATGCGCGTCACCTGCCTCGGCCGGCGAATGTTCGATTCCAATAACGTGATCAAAAAGCAGGACCCGCGCGGGAAGACCTATTACTGGATCGGCGGAAACCGGATCGCCTGGGCAGAGCGGAAAGACACGGATCAGGAGGCGGTGGAAGGCGGACGGATCTCGGTGACGCCCGTTCATCTGGACCTGACCAACTACACTGCGCTGGCGGTCCTTCGCGACTGGGAGAAGCGGTTGATGCCGTCCCACAAGCGGATGCGCCCCGGCCGCCGCTCCCGGCCTTCAGCCTAATCCCAATCGAAAACAGGAATCCTGCCGATGGTGAACGATTACGAACGCGCGCGGCTGAGGATGGTGGATGAACAGCTCGTGGCGAGGGGCATCAAAGACCCGCGCGTGCTGTCGGCGATGGGGCGGGTGCCGCGGCATCTCTTTGTCGAAGAGGCCCTTCGGGACCGCGCCTACGGCGATCATGCACTGCCGATCGGCGAGCGCCAGACCATCTCGCAGCCGTACATGGTGGCCCTGATGACCGAGAGCCTTGCGCTCAAAGGGTCCGAGCGGGTTCTGGAGATCGGGACCGGCTCGGGATATCAGACCGCGGTCCTGGCCGAGCTGGCCGCGCGGGTCTATTCGATCGAACGGATCGCGGGCCTGGCCGACCGAGCCCGCCGGTTGATCGCGTCGCTCGACTATCGGAATGTGACGATCAAGGTGTTCGACGGGACGTACGGCTGGAAGGAGCAGGCCCCCTTCGATGCCATCCTGGTGACGGCCGGCTCGCCGGATGTGCCGGCGCCGTTGACCGAGCAATTAAAGGAGGGGGGGCGCATGATCATCCCGGTGGGCGACCGAACAACTCAGATCTTAAAGAAGGTGACCCGAACGGCGGCCGGAATCGAGGTTTCCTCGATGACCGGATGCGTCTTCGTGCCGCTCATCGGCGGCCACGGCTGGCTGGCCGAGGACGCATGAGAATCGTATGCTGAAGATCTCAAATACATTGACCGGAAAAAAGGAGCCGTTCCGTTCCAGGGGCACCGCCGGAAAGATTAAGAAGGTCGGAATGTATGTCTGCGGCATCACGGTGTACGATCGCTGCCATTTGGGTCACGCCCGCTCGGCCGTCGTTTTCGACGTGATCCGGCGGTATCTGGAATACAAAAAGTACAAGGTCCGCTACGTCAAAAATTTCACGGACGTGGACGACAAGATCATTCTTCGGGCCCATAAAGAGGGCCGGCTCTGGATCGAGGTGGCCGAAACGTATATTCAGGCTTATCACGAGGACATGGCCCGGCTGGGGGTGCCGCCGGCCGATGTCGAGCCCCGCGCCACCGAATACATCCCGGAGATGATCGGGTTGATTCAGACGCTGATAAAAAAAAAGGTCGCGTATGTGATCGACGGGAATGTCTACTACCGCGTGAAACAGTTCAACGGATACGGGAAGCTTTCGAAAAGAGACACCGAGGATCTTCTGGCCGGCGCACGCGTGGAGGTGGACGAGCGCAAAGAGGACCCGCTGGATTTCGCCCTTTGGAAGGCCTCGAAACCCGGAGAGCCGACATGGGAAAGTCCATGGGGCCCGGGCCGGCCCGGCTGGCATATTGAGTGTTCGGCGATGTCTATGGCCTTGTTGGGCCAGACCTTCGACATTCACGGCGGCGGTAAAGATCTGATCTTTCCTCATCACGAAAACGAGATCGCGCAGTCGGAGGGCGCGACCGGAAAGCCGTTCGCGCGGTACTGGGTCCACAACGGTTTCGTCAACGTGAATCAGGAAAAGATGTCCAAGTCGCTTGGAAATTTTTTCACGATTCAGGAAATTTTTGAGAAATCGCCATGGCCGGAAGCCGTGACGGCCGAGGTCCTTCGTTATTTTCTCGTCTCGACACAGTATCGTAGCCCGATCGATTTTTCGGACGAGGCGCTGAAGTCGGCCAAGGCGGGGCTGGATAATTTCTACCGGATGTTCCAGAAATTAGATGAGCCGGTGGCGACGGCGTCCTTGCCGCGCGGGCGGAAACTGCGCGTTGCGCTCAAGGCCTTCCCGAAACGGTTTGAGGCCGCGATGGATGACGACTTTAATACCGCACTGGCCGTCAGCGAGATGCAGCAGCTTCGTGCGGCGGTCAATGCGGTGCTGGATCAAGGCCTTTCCCGTCCATTGTCTCAAGCCGTCCAAAAACTCTTCCGGAAGCATGGGGCGGTGCTGGGTCTTTTTTCGTTTTCGATCGGGCAATGGACCCGAACAAAAGAAACCGGCACGGCGATCTCAGCGGCTGATGTGGAGCAACGGCTCAAAGAACGGGACGACGCCCGTCATCGGAAGGACTGGGCGCGGGCCGACGCCATCCGGGAGCAGCTCGCCGATGCGGGAATTATTCTGGAAGACCGGCCTGACGGGACGACGAGGATAAGGCGATGAAGACGGCGTCCGATTCCAAACATAAACAGTCACAACAAGAGCGGATCTTCGGGATTCATCCTCTGATGGAGGCCCTTCAGGGCGGGCGCAGCGTCGAGCGGATTTATATTGCCAAGGGCCGCGGCGGGACCGCGGTGGAAGATCTCATACGGCTTGCGCGCTCCAAAGGCGTGCCTCTGCATTTCGAGCCCCGCGAGGTTCTGGACCGTATCATCGGGAGCACGAAACATCAAGGGGTGATGGGCCTGGTCGCGGCCAAGGCCTATGGGACGCTGGAGGAAATCCTGTCGCGGGCATCGAGTCGGGGCGAGGCCGCGGCTGTTCTGGTCCTGGACGGAATCGAAGATCCGCGGAACCTCGGCGCCGTTCTCCGCACGGCCGACGCGGCCGGATTCCACGGCGTGATCATTCCGCAGCGCCGGGCGGCCGGACTGACCGAGACGGTGGCCAAAGCCTCGGCCGGGGCGCTGGAATATGTCACCGTGGCCCGTGTCGTCAACCTGACCCAGGCGCTTGGGGCATTGAAAGCGGCGGGGTTGTGGATTTACGGGCTGGATCCCGGCGCCGAGAAAAGTTATCTCGCGTTGGATTACCGCGGTCCGACGGCGCTGGTCGTCGGCGCGGAGGGGGGAGGAATCAGCCGGCTCGTGCTGTCGGGCTGCGACGAGCGTGTCCGTCTCCCCATGAAAGGACGGGTGGCCTCGCTGAATGTCTCGGTCGCGGTGGGTGTGATGGCCTATGAGATTCTCCGCCAGCGAAGCCGTTGACTTGATCGGATGCGGCGTGTTATAAGGCGGCAAGAGACGAACCGGGGCGAACCATGCATCGATTGATTTTTGAAGAAGATGGGACCCGCCGGATTTTCCCGATCGTCAAAGACGAGACCTCGCTGGGCCGCACGCCCGAGAACGACGTCGTTCTGACCAACTTCATGATTTCCCGCCTCCACGCCAAGATTGTAAAAGACCGCGAGGGCTACCGCATCCTTGATCAGGGCAGCCGAAACGGGACGCAGGTGAACGGCCAGCCCGTTACCGCCGCCCCCCTCCGGGACGGCGACCAAATCCTGCTGGGAAAATTTCCGATCCGGTTCAGCGAGGTGCTGGATGAGAAGGTCGTGGTGGATGAAAAATCCAGAGAACTGGCCCCCGGCACGATCATCAAACCGTTGTCCGAACTCCTGACGTCTTCAGGGTCGGAAGAGAACGTTTCCTCGGAACCGAAAAAGGCCGGCGCCCCAAAGTCGGAGCTCAAAACGGCCGGGGCCCATGAGGACCGGGGCGCCAAGATTCTCCGCATCCTGAGCCGCGTGGCCGAGGCCTTGATCACGACCCAGCCGGTGGAGCAGGTGCTGCGGACTGTGATGGACCTCGTCTTCTCCTACCTACCCGCCCATCGTGGCTTTCTGATGCTTTACGAGCCGGGGAGCCATCAGCTGGTGCCCAAGATCGTGAAGTACCGGCATGGGACCAAAGAGACCGGCGAGATCTCGATCAGCCGGACGATCGCCGACCGCGTCGTCAAAGACCAGGTGGCGATCCTGACCTCGGACGCCAAGCTGGACGATCGCTTTGACGGCGTGCAGAGCATCCTGCTCTACAACATCCGGTCGGCGATGTATGCCCCGCTCTGGAACAAAGGCCGTGTGATCGGGATCATCAGCGTGGACTCGCCGGTTCAGGCCGGCGCGTTTACCCAGGCCGACCTGGATCTGTTCTCGGCGCTGGCCAATTTTTCGGCCGTCGCGATCGAGCAGGCCCGTCTGAACGCAACGATCCAGGAAGAGCAGACCCGCCGGACCCGCCTGGAGCGTTACTTTTCCCCCAGCGTCGTCGACCGGATCACCCATGCCAAGGATTCCACCACGGGACACCTCATCGATGTTCAGGAACGGGAGGTGACCGTGTTGTTCTCGGACCTGGTCGGTTTCACCTCCATGTACGAGAAGATGAAGCCGCAGGACGTGGCCCGGCTTCTGAACGAATATTTTACCGAGATAATCGAGATCGTCTTCGCGTACGACGGCACGCTTGATAAATACATCGGCGACTGCGTCATGGTGGTGTTCGGCGCGCCGTTTGAGCAGCCGGATCATGCCGACCGTGCGGTGCGGGCCGCGATCGAGATGCGCGACCGGCTGCAGGAATTCAACCGGAGTCGGCCGGCCGGGCTGCGGCTGAGAGCTCATACCGGGATCAACAGCGGGAAGGTGCTGGCGGGGGACATCGGTTCGCACAAACGGAAGGAATATACCGTCATCGGAGACACCGTCAATCTTGCGGCACGCCTGGAATCCGACATCGCCAAAGCGGATCAGATCATCATCGGCCCGTCCACCCATCAATTGTTGAAGGGGCGGTACGAATTCAAAAACCTAGGCAAGGTGGCCGTGCGCAGCATCGAGAAGCCGCTGCCGCTTTACGAGGTTCTCGGAGAAAAGGGAAGGACGGAAAAGACGCCCGCCGTTTAAAATGTTTTCAGGAGCTCCTTTTTCTTCTCGTTATACTCTTCTTCCGTGATGAGTCCTTCCTCTTTCAGCTTGTTCAATGTCTTCAGCTTCTCTTCCAGGTTCATCGGAGGCGCCGCGGGGCCCGGCTCGGCTTTTTCCGGTTCCGTCTCCGGCGCGTCCGGTTGAGCGGGCGGATTTAGGAGCGAGGTGTAATCAATGCCGAGCCACCGTTGCGGCGATACCCATTCCCGGCCTCCGGGGGCCTCTTTTTCTTCCTGAAGCGTCTGAAAGGGACCGGGGGCGATATAAAAATCCTGATCGGTGATTGCCGGAAACGGGTTTCCACCCACGGGGATGTCCGGGGTGCCCGGCTGGTTGCCCATGAGATACCGGCCCAACAGGATGTTCAGGCGATTGTCTTTGACGAACACGATGCCGGAGGAGGAGGTTCCTTTGTAGACGCTTCGTTGATGATGGAAGAAGAAGACGACCCGCTCGCTGGGCGCGGCGGTTCGGAGCGCCGCCGCGAGAGGCTTCGCGAAGGTCTTTGCTTCCTCCGGCGTGAAGGCCGGAAAGGCTTCCGTCTTGGTTTTGAGAATCAGCTTGGATAGGAAGCCGGGGGGCCGTACGATCCGGATCGTTTCAAGAATCCGCGCCATGTCGGCCTCGCCGATCTCGGCCGGATGCTCAAAGCCCAGGTTGATCGGTTGCCTGGACGCATCGAGCCAAGCCTCCAGGCGGACCACGTTGTAACTGTCATCGAGAACGGCTCTCGTGAGGGTGTGGGGTGTGGCGCAGCCGGCGGCCAACACCGCGATCAGGGCAACGATGAAGCGAGAGCGTTTGAACACGACGATTATTTCCCGGTAAGAGATATCCGGCATTTAATCATATTTCGGTTCTGGAAGGCAATTTTATTTCGAATGGAGCGCGCAGCGGACGAGGATGCAGGCGATATGGATCGAGATTTCGGTTGAGAAATCCGACGGATTCTGGTATCTTCCCGGATTATGCCACACAAAGTCGACCGAAAATTCCCGGCCACCATGGCCACACAGCATCCGGATCACGCCAACGTCCCTTACTGGAAGAAAAACGGGGATGCCTTCATCAACACTCAGGAGGAGATCGAGGAATGCATCAGCGCGTTTAAAGACCTCCACTGCCAGGAATATATGTGGGACTGGGAGGGGAAGTACGTGGACGAAGCGGTGGTGGACAAGCTTCTCTCAAGCTACTACGACTTTTTCAAACGCGTTCAACTCGGCAAGGATGTCTTCCTGACCTTCCGTCTTCCGAACATCTGGCATGAGAAGGGCTACCGCCTGGCCCGGGCCTACATGGGGATACTGACCTTTGAAGACCTCACGGCCGATCTGGGCTTCTCTCATCCGCCCGTCTTTGAGGTGATCCTGCCGATGACGGATGAGGCCAAAAAACTGATTCATCTGCAGAAGACCTTCGGGCAGGTGGCCCAGCTCAAGCACGCCGCCTTCGGGAACCGGAAGGGGATCGAATACCTCCGTGTCATCCCGCTGATCGAGGGTATCTCGGAATTGACCGGTTCCCGAAAGATCCTGCACGACTATATCAAACTGCATGAAAAGGAGTACGGAACGCGGCCGGATTATCTGCGGCCTTTCATCGCGCGGTCGGATCCGCCCTTAAACGCCGGTCTGGTTCCGGCCGTAGTCGCGGCCAAGATTGCACTGTCCGAATACTACACGTTTGAGAAGGAGTCGGGAGTCCCGGTCTTTCCGATCATCGGCGTGGGGTCGCTGCCGTTCCGTGGCGGGCTGGCCCCGGACCGTGTGGAGGATTTTCTGGCCGAATACAGCGGCGTTCGCACCGTTACGATCCAGTCAGCCTACCGATATGACTATCCGTTGAAAGACGTGAAGCGGTCCCTCCAGTTTCTCAATAACAATCTGGAGAAGGGCCGTCCGCGGATCTATTCGCCCCAAGAGATCAAAGAGGGCGAGGTCTTGAACGAAATCTTCACGAAGTATTACCAGCAGACGGTCGAGGCCCTGGCTGGGGTGATCAACGGTTTTTCAGAAAACATCCCGCAGCGCCGGGAGCGGATGCTCCATATCGGTCTGTTCGGCTATTCGCGCGGCATCGGCGGGAAGCGCCTCCCGCGTGCAATCGGTTTCACGGCCATCCTCTATTCCCTCGGGATCCCGCCGGAGCTGATCGGGACGGGGCGGGGGTTGCGCGAAGCGCAGGCGCGCGGGCTGACCCACGCCGTGAAAGCATTCTACCGAAATTTTGAGAAAGACTTGATTCGCGCCGGCCATTATCTCAACAAGGAAAATCTGAATTTCCTGGCGAAGAAATCGCCCGCCTGGCGGGGCGTCAAGAAGGATGTCGAGGCGATTGAAAAATTCCTGGGCCGCGAACTGGGTCCCGAAACGGTCGAGCATTATCTTCACCGCAACCTCGTCTCAAGCGCCTATCTTCTCTGGCAGTCCGGGAAAATTCCGTCCGACCGAATCCTCGAAGCCGCAAAGATCCGAAAAAGCATCGGATAAAAAGACGCATACCAGAATCACGGGGAACATGGGTGGATTATGCAGAAATGGCTCCTGTTCTTCAAGCCGGTCCAGATTGCACCGTTGATATCCAAGGACGATGCCCTAAACCCTCCCATCGTTGCCTACCTGGCCCTGACGATTGCAACCGGACTGTGGGCGATCTTGCAATTGAACGAGAACGCCATCCAAAAGATGGGAGCCCTGATTTACCAACTCAATCTGATTTCCACCATCTTCATCGAGCCTTTTTCTCCGTTGATCGGCGCGGCCTGCATCCATTTTACCGCGAAGAAGATGATGAGTCTGGAAGGATCACTCCGGCGGCTCATTCTCCTCATGTATTACGCGGGTCTTGGCAGCGCCGCCTGCAGGGTGGTGTTGGTTTTTACGACGCAGCCGGCCCGGGAACCGGCGGGCCTATCGCCTCAGAATCTTGAAGGCCTCTCAACGCCATTCCCTCTCTTCGTGGTGCTGATCACATTCGCTCTCGGCCTTTATTCAATTTTTGTGACGCTTCGATTGACCATGGTCAATTATTCAATCGGCCTTAAGACGGCGCTTAAACTCATGATTTATTCCACCCTTGTGTTATCGGCCGTCGCCATTATAGTCGTGGTGGTTTTTATAGCGGGAGGGGGATCTGGGTCATGATAGTATCAATCCGGGGTCGGTCTAAGATGGACCGATGGAGAGGGGCTCGAT
>CAKKOZ010000128.1 GCA_919901335.1 Nitrospiria bacterium
CTTCACGCTCTCCAGGCCGAGGTTGCGGGCTGGCGGGATGGCATCGGGGAGAAGCTCGCCCAAGCGATGTCCAAGGACGTCGAAGCCGCCCTTCTGGCCCTCGAGGACGTGAAGACTGGACGGCTGCTCGTGACGGACGCCGAGGTCATCGTACGCCGGCGCCTGGAAGCGGCAACCTGGACAACGATACGTCAGGGGCAGGACGAAGCAACACGCCTGGCGATTCGAGCGGGCACCGTTCTACTCAAGATGGTGATCGGAGCGATCCTGGCCGCCTGAATCGCCCTCTTGCCGAGCCCAAGAACATCGGGCATGATTCCCATCAACGAGGAGGATCCCCATGCGGCTTTGGAAGCTCTTGCGCCGTGGACGCTGGTTCATCTGTTGGACGTCGGACGACAAGACCTTCACGGCGCTCGACGTGGAGAACTTCGAAGTTGCGACGGCGGGCTCCTACAGCGAGGCGTTCGACAAGATCGCGGGGAACGAGCCTGACGAGGACAAGGAGAGCAAGGACGATCTGCCATCCAGGGAGAAGTCCAAGAAGTCTTCCGGAAAGCCGAAGTCCGGCGGGTAATCCATGCACGCAGCGACGGCTTCCGCCGAGAGGGAGTCCGACGTGCCAGCGCTTCATCGAGCCGCCATCACCGTGAAGAAGCACAAGAAGATCACCGCAGCCGTCTTCTTGGCGGTGCTTGGCATCATCGCAGGAGTCCTACAGACGTGGATCACGCACGGCAACGGAGGGGAAGCAGGGGCCTCCTCGCAGCCGGCACTGTCCACCGAGGGCGAGGACGGCGTACCCGAACGCCCGATGAAGAACAGCCAGCGCATCACCGCTCTGGAGACCCGTACGGAGGCAGTCGAAACAGCGGTCGGCAAGATGGGCGAGAAGGTAGAGGAGCTCGTGGTCAAGCAGGCGGTGATGGTCGAGAGGGTGAGTGGCCCAAACGGGCTTACTGAGCAAGTCCAGCGGGCGAATAGCGACAACGCCGGACGCTTCGACAAGATCGTGGACAAGCTAGACAGGATGCGGGACGCGGAAGCGGCGAGAGGGAGGGTACGGTGAGGTTTGCGGGAATCATGGTTCTGGTGTATCGACTTGCAGGCATAGCCACGGAGGCGATGTCGAAGTTCATCTAGGAGGTCATAATGGTGGCGACCGGGGAACACGAGGAAGCGGCGGAAGATCCATTGGGCGGTGACTTGCGGGAGGATCCTTCGGAGGCTCACGTCGAGTTCATGGAGCAAGCTGGCGAGGCGCTGACGAGTGCCCAGGTGGATCTCATCGACATCATCGGGGACGGCAATCTGGTCACGGACGAGAGGAAGAAGCTCCTGCGTGTGCTGACGGGAGTGAGCGAGGTGGCTGGCGCCATCGATCAGATCCAGAACGAGGACGCTATTGGGCGACAAAGGAGCAAGACCCTCTTCGACAACATGATACGGTTCGCGCCGGACATCAGCCGCCTGTTCACGACTCTTCTCGATCAGAAGCACGAGCACAAGGACAAGACGGGGGTCGACCCTTACGGCACGCGAACCAATATCTATGAAGGCCTTGAAGACGAGAACAACCCGTACCTCATCCAGTTCAACTGCGGCTGCGAGAAGATCGGTGTCGGGCACACGCAGCACACCAGCAGACCTTGCAAGTTCAAGGCTCAGTTCGCGACCATCAGCAAGGGCATCGAAGCCGGATGGGATCTCGGCAAGAATCCGCCCGAGACGCTCCGGTGTCCGGACTGCGTTGCGGGAGACGACTTGGCCAAGGCCGTCTAAACACGAGGTTTGGCAGAGCTACTACGTCGATTTCACGGAAGCCGAGTAGGCGAGGAGGTTCACGATGGCCGAAGCAATCAGATCCGGGTCGCAGACGACGGAGTTCAGGTTAGCGGCGCTGGTGACGATCCTCCAGGTCCTCGCCGGCATCATCATCTTCTGGCAGACGAGGGTGATCCCGCCGGAGCTGCTGCTGGCGCTCGGGATCCCGAGCGGTCTCTACTCGGTCAGCCGAGGGCAGGCGAAGAAAGCGGCATCGCCGGGTTGATCTCGGACCTCCTTCTCCTCTCCGCTTTCTCGATGGGATTCGCGCTGGTCGTGCGGGCCCTCCCGCAGCGAGCAGATCTTCAAGCCTATCTCGAAGATACCTGGGCGAAGGGCAAGCCTCTGTCGTGCTGGACGTGTCTCGCAGCGTGGGGAGCCATCGTCGGACAGGTACTCGAGCACCGGCCGGCTCCGCTTCCAACGGCGCATGATCTGGTGCTGGTAATGGCGGCAACGGGGATTGCGGGGTTCGTGCTGAATCTCCGTCCTATTCCGCCGGAGCTGGATCCGCCTCCGGGTGTTGGGGAGGGATAGGAATACAGCGGGGGCTGCCCTTCGGGGGAATCAAAGCGCTCCATGTCCCTGGCTGAAAATCTCCCGTTGCGCCCTCCCCATCCCCCCCGCCTGTATTCCTATTCCTCCCTCACCCCTGGCAGGTTGCCAGATCCACCTTCCAATGGCATCCTTGCAACCTGACGACAGGAGGGCTTTCAGGTGGAACAAGGCACGAAAGATCTGCTCGCTGGACTTGGACTCGCCGTTGCCGGAGGAGCCATCGTCTACGGCGTCGTCCGCTGGCAGGAAGGCCCCGGCGCGTTCTCCGCCTTCACCCTCATCAAGCAGGCCGAGCCCAAGAAGGTCAAGCATGGCACCGTCAACGTCGGCGCTTCGTGGGATTGGGATTCCGACCCCGAAGCCTACGAGGCCGCCAAGTGGCTTCAGGAGAAGGGCTACACCCTTCCGAAACACCTGGGCGAGATCTTCAAGATGCTCAAGAACGCCGTCGCCCGGGCCGAGGCGAACCCGGACAACTTCATCGAGCTCCAGATCATCCCCAAGTTCAAGACCATCGTCGCCTCTCCGGGCTCCCCTGGATCCAGCGGCAGAGCGAAGGGCACCGGTGGCCATTCCGGCAAGGTGTACTACGACGCCAAGGTGAAGGAGCCCCACAAGTCGTGGAAGGTGCTTGATTTCGAGTTCGGCAAGAAGAAGGGCACCACGCAGAAGGGCGCCTCGGACTACGCCAAAGCCGC
>CAKKOZ010000129.1:0-6117 GCA_919901335.1 Nitrospiria bacterium
GATCGCGGCAAAAAAGGACGTTTCGCGTTGCTGTTCCAGGTAGGCTGCGTCGACCGGGATCGCCGTAATCAGAATATCCTCCTCCACCGTGATCGGCCCGGTAATTTGATGGATGCGCGTCATCTCGACGAACCGGTCCGAGATTCCTTCGATCACGACCAGGACATCCAGGTCCGAGCCCCGCTCCCCGCGGGACGTGTGGCCGTACAGGATCACCCGCTGCAGCCGTTCGGCATAAAGCCGTTGCAATGCCTTGACGACTTGGGCCAGTGCCTGACGATCGGACACCGTCAAGGCTTCCTTGGATACCTTTTGAGGCATCATAACCGGAATCTCTACGTGGTTTTGGCCGACCGGCGCCTCTGGTATTTCTGCACGGCCCGGTTATGCTCGGTCAGTGTTCTTGAAAAATAATGCGTCCCGTCGTTTTTTGAGACGAAATAGAGGTAATCCGCCTTCGCCGGGTTGAGCGCCGCCCACAGTGACGCCTTGCCTGGATTGGCGATCGGTCCCGGCGGGAGCCCCTTGACGCGATAGGTGTTGTAGGGCGAACGGATTTTGAGGTGCTTCCGGGTCAGATTTCCGTCGAAATGGGGGAGGCCATAAATCACGGTGGGATCGCTCTGCAAGGGGATCTTTTTTTTGATCCGGTTGTGAAACACGGCCGAGACCACCGGCCGCTCTTCATCCACCGAGGCCTCCTTTTCGATGATCGAGGCCAGCGTCACAACCTCAAGCCGCGTCATCCCGATCTCATCGGCCCGTTTCTCCATTTCCGGCGTATAGACCGCCTCGAATCGCTTGACCATCACGCGCAAAATCCCCTCGCCTCCGACCCGTTTGGAGAAATAATATCTCTCCGGATAGAGATAGCCTTCCAATGAATCGGTCTCGTAACCGAGCGACTGAACGAAGACCGGATCGGTCGCCCGGCGGACGAACTCATCCGCGCGGGCCAGCCCTTTCTCTTCCACGACCCGGCTGATCTGGGCCAGGGTGTACCCTTCCGGAATCGTGATCTCGTACTGGATCACCCGGCCGGTTTTGATCAGCCCGATAATTTCCAGCGGAAGCATCCGCGTATGGAACGCGTATTCACCCGGAATGATCCGCCGCTCGATTGCCAGGAGCTTGCCGACCACCACAAACGATCCCACGCTCGTGATCAGCCCGTTTTGAAAGAGCAGCCGGGCGGTCTCACGGAGCGTCGTTCCCTCCGGGATCTCCAGCACTTTTTGAGCCCGCTCCCGATCGGGCGGGATGTATAGAAAGGTTACCTCCCGCACCACCCCAAACAGAAAGACCGTCCCGATAAGGAGAAGCACAACGGCCATGCGGCTGATTCGTTTTTGCCGCGTTGTTTCCATCATACCTCGGACGGGTTGCCGGTTTGGATCAGGCCCTGGCGGCTGTCCAGATAGCCCTGGAGGATCAGCACGGCTGCGACCTGGTCCACCTTCTTCCGGCGTTTTGCGCGGCTCAGGTCGGCTTCGATCAGAACCCGCTCGGCCGCCCGCGTCGTGAGACGCTCATCCCACGGGATGACATCCAGCTTGAGTTTGTTTTTCAGTTGTTCGATGAATCCCAGCGCGAGGTTGGCTTGCGGGCCCAGGCTGCCGTCCATGTTGCGTGGAAGGCCGACGATCAGCTTGCGGACATGATATTCTGCGATGATTTCGCGGAGCCTTGCGACATCCTTTTTTGGACCGACCCGTTCCAGCGTGGGAAGGCCATGGGCGGCCCAGCCCAGTTCATCGCTGACGGCCAAACCGATGCGGCGGGCGCCCAGATCGATGGCCAGAATGCGTTCGCCGGGCGTCGACATCTTACGCGCTTTTTAACTTGGCTGATAGCTCCTGGATCTTTTTCTCCAAGCGATCCAGATCCGACTTGGTGGCGATGGGGAGCCTGGCCGTGACCTTGTCGATCAGGTCGCGCTCTTTTTCCTCAAGCGACGCGGCGCAGGACTTCACCTTTTTAGCACAATCCGTCTGGCTCTCTTCTCCCCTGCGGACCAGCTCATCCCACTCTTTACGAACCTTGGCTTCCAACCCCAGACCGGCCATCAGCACTGTTTTTATCAGTTTAACCATGTGCTTTCCCTCCTATTAAATCGGGGGACCGCTGCGGCAAAAACAGAACCGGGTCCTCACATGCCCCCCGCACCCCCGCGCTCGCACCGGCGAAGCCGGACGCTCGCTTGCTTTCATCATACCTCTTCCGGCCGATTTTTTTCCACGATCTCGTAGACGCGGGCCAGCGCCTCCGGAAGTTTCGAGATGTTTTTCCCGCCGGCCTGGGCCATGTCCGGACGGCCCCCGCCGGAGCCTCCCATGATCCCGGCGATCTCCTTCGCGATATCGCCCGCGTTAAAGCGGCCGGTCAGATCCGGGGAGACGGCCGCGATTAGAAACGCATTGCCGTGATCGGTCGAAGCGGAAGATACCACCGTGACATAATTCGTTTGCAACCGGTTTCGCAATATGTCCGCAAAAGCGCGCAGCTCTTTCGGCTCCAGCCCGTCTTGAAGCCGCTTGGCAAGCACTTGAACCCCGCCCACCGTCCGGGCCTCCGATACGATATCCGCCGCCTCACTGCCGGTTGCCCGTCCTTTGAGTTGCTCCATCTCTTTTTCATTTTCGCGCATCTGGGCCAACAGACGGCGCGTCTTCTCAACCACCTCGGCCGGCTGGACCTTCAACAGCGCGGACACCTCACGGAGGTCCTCCTCCTGTTTTTTGATATAACGATAGGCCATCTCGCCGGTCAGCGCCTCGATCCGGCGGACACCGGCCGCGATGCTGCCTTCCCAAATGAGCTTGAACAACCCGACCTGGCCGGTCTCATGACAATGCGTCCCGCCGCAGAGCTCCTTGCTGAAGTCCGCAATGCGCACCACGCGGACGCGGTCCCCGTACTTGTCGTCAAAAAATGCCAGCGCCCCGGCCCGCACGGCCTCCTGAAAATCCATCACCTGCGTCTGGACCGAATCGTCCTCGCGGATGCGTTCATTCACAACCGCCTCGAGCTGCCTGATCTCATTCGCCGTCAGCGGTTTGAAATGGCCGAAGTCGAACCGGAGACGGTCCGGGGTCACAAGCGAGCCGGACTGTTTGACATGCTCGCCCAAAATTTCCCGCAAGGTTGCGTGAAGGATATGGGTGGCGGTATGGTTTCTGGCCGCACCTAACCGCGCGGCCGGATTGACGACCGCACGGTAGGTCTCGCCCTCAACGATCTCACCCTGAGCCACCTTCCCTTGATGGACGAAAAATCCCGGCGCCGGTTTGATCGTCGTATGGACTTCGGCCAGCGCGCTTGGATGCTCCAGAAGCCCTTGATCGCCGGCCTGGCCGCCCGATTCACCGTAGAACGGCGTTCGGTCAAAAACCAATTCGACCGTCTCCCCGGCCAGGGCCTTTTTCACCGGCCGCCCGCCTTTTAAAATCCCGACAAGACGGACCTCCTCTTCCAGGTTGTCATATCCGACAAACTCGGTCGGCCCCAGTCTTGCGGCGGCGTCGTTGTAATACGGCGCCACCTCCTTGACGACCCAGGACTTCCGCGCCCGTTCACGCTGATCGGCCATGGCAGCCTGATAGCCGGCTTCATCAATCCGCATTCCAGCATCGCGCGCCATGTCCGTCGCGATGTCGAGCGGGAAACCGTAGGTGTCATACAGACGAAAGGCCTCGGAGCCCGGAACGACCAACTGGCCGGAAGCCTTCACCTTGGAGACTACCTCTTTAAAAAGACCCATGCCCTGGTTCAAAGTCTGGATGAAGCGTTCTTCTTCTCCCTGCGTTACCTGGGCGATGATCGTTCGCATGCGGGCCAACTCGGGATAAGGCGCCGTCATTGTATCCACCGCCGTTCCGGAGAGCGTATAGAGGAACGGCTCGTTCAGCCCGAGTTCCTTCCCGTACCGCGCCGCGCGCCGGATCACACGGCGGAGGATATATCCCCGTCCTTCATTGGACGGCAGCACACCATCGCCGATCAGAAACGCGATCGCGCGGATGTGGTCCGCAATCACCCGTCCGGGCATGCCCTTGCGCACTGCATCGGGATCGTACTCGGTCATCTCCGAGACGGCCTTCAGTATCGGGAGGAAAAGGTCGGTGTCGTAATTGGACAGCACACCCTGGGTTACGGCCGTGATCCGCTCAAGGCCCATGCCGGTGTCGATGCTGGGCTTGGGAAGCGGTGTGAGTTTTCCATTGCCGTCCCGCATGAACTGCATGAAGACCAGGTTCCAGATCTCCAGATAGCGGTCGCAGTCGCAGCCGACGCCCCGGCAGTCGTGCGGCGCGCCCGCGGCGGCCTCTCCCTGGTCAATGAGAATCTCGGAGCACGGGCCGCAAGGGCCGGTATCGCCCATCGCCCAGAAATTATCCTTCTCGTCCATCCGAATGATCCGGTCGGAGGAAACCCCGATCGCCTTCCAGAGCCCTTCGGCCTCGTCATCGTCCCGGAAGACCGTGATCCAGAGCCGGTCTTTCGGGAGGTTCCAGTATTTCGTCAAAAGCTCCCATCCAAACGCGATGGCGTCGGGCTTGAAGTAGTCCCCGAAAGAAAAGTTCCCCAGCATCTCGAAAAGGGTGTGGTGCCGCCCGGTCATCCCGACGTTATCAAGGTCGTTGTGCTTTCCGCCGGCCCGCATGCATTTCTGAACTGAAACGGCGCGCTTGTAGCTGCGATTCTCCTTTCCCATAAAAACATCCTTGAACTGGACCATCCCGGCGTTGGTAAAAAGCAGCGTCGGGTCCTTTTGGGGAATCAAGGGGGCGCTTGGAACAAGGGTATGCCCCCGTTCGGAGAAATAGTCTAAAAACCCTTTGCGCAGGTCCTCTGATTTCATAATGGACGAAATTATCTCATAAAGTCAGGGGAGTTACAAGGGAGGCGGCGCGATGGGGAAACCTAAATCTGAAAAGAGGCAAGAGGAGGCTGCCGCCCGGGTTTTGATGGACGTCCCGGGGAATGTTAGACAAAACCGCGCCATGAGAAGTATAATGACTCGCGGTTTCTAAAATAAAGGAGATTCCCAATGATGAAACGCTTTCGAAATACGCTGGTGACGGGGATCATTGCGCTGCTTCCCCTTTATTTGACGGTCACTCTGTTGGTCTGGCTGTTCAGGATGATGGACGCCTTATTCCAGCCATGGATCTCCACATTTTTTCATGTCGAGATTTGGGGGCTGGGTGTGCTCGTGACCCTGGTATTCATATTTTTTGCCGGCGCCGTTCTTTCAAGCGTATATGGCGCCCTGTTCCTGGGCTGGATCGACAACCTGCTTGAGCGGCTTCCGATCTTCAAGGGCATCTACCGGAACATTAAGCGGATCGTCGACAGCCTGAACCCGAACAATCCGACCGGTTTCAAGGAATTCGTTCTGGTCGAGAATTCGTCCGGAGAAGGATACAACGGAGGATTTCTGACGGGGGAGTTCACGCTGGTAAAGTCGGACGGCTCGCGGTACGATCTCGCATCCGTGTACATTCCCAGCAACCATCTCTATCTGGGCGCGATCCACATCGTCAACCGGGCCCGGATCGTCAAGCCGGCCCTGACGCTGCAGGACGGCGTCACATTCGCGCTCTCGGCCGGCGCGTCGATTAAAGGGGATGTTCGACAGACCCGACCGGATTGAAAAATCGGAACCCCGCACCGGAGGCGACGAGGGTTAAAGGCGGCAGGCTCCTTTCCTTATCGCCTCTTCCCGACCTTGAGCCGGAGGAGAGCTTTCTCAAGCTGGGCGCGGGCGGCTTCCATCTCTTCGTGCTTCGAGGCGGCCGCTATTTGAAGCTCGGCTGTTTTGGCCGCGGCCTCGGCGCGGGGGAGGTCAATCTCCTCGGCCCGTTCCGCGATATCGGCCAGGACCGTGATGCGCCTCGGCTCGACCTCGGCGAAGCCCCAGCTCACCGACAGCCGCTTCCATTGCTCCCCTTGACGATAACGAAGCTCACCGATCCGGAGCGTCGTGAGGAAACGGCAATGGCCGGGCAGCACGCCGAACTCGCCTTCCGAGCCGGGCGCGATCACCTCGTCCACCGCTTCGCTGACGAGCAGCCGCTCGGGCGTCACAATATCTAACTGAATCGTTCCGGCCAT
>CAKKOZ010000129.1:6217-10098 GCA_919901335.1 Nitrospiria bacterium
CTTACGCCTTCCCCGTGAGTTTCTTCGCCTTCTCGACCACTTCCTCGATCGGCCCGACCATGTAGAAGGCCTGCTCCGGGAGATCGTCGTATTTTCCCTCGATGATTTCCTTGAAGCTTTTAACGGTGTCCTTCAGCTTGACGTATTTTCCGGGCGCTCCGGTGAAGGCTTCGGCCACGTGAAAGGGCTGTGATAAGAACCGCTGGATCTTCCGTGCGCGGGCGACGGTCAGCTTGTCGTCCTCGGACAACTCGTCCATCCCCAGGATGGCGATGATATCCTGCAACTCTTTATAACGCTGAAGCGTGGCCTGAACCTGGCGGGCCACGGCGTAATGCTCCTCGCCCACGATCTTGGGATCGAGGATCCGCGAGGTGGAGTCGAGCGGGTCCACAGCCGGGTAGATCCCAAGCTCAGCCAGTTGCCTTGAGAGCACGGTCGTCGCGTCCAGATGGGCGAAGGCCGTGGCCGGGGCCGGATCGGTCAGATCGTCGGCCGGAACGTAGACCGCCTGGACCGAGGTGATCGAGCCCTTTTTGGTCGAGGTGATCCGTTCCTGCAGCGCGCCCATCTCGGTCGCCAGCGTCGGCTGATATCCCACGGCGGACGGCATCCGGCCCAGCAGGGCCGATACCTCCGAACCGGCCTGGGTGAACCGGAAGATATTATCGACGAACAGGAGCACGTCCTGGCCCTCCTCATCCCGGAAATATTCCGCAAGGGTCAGGCCGGTCAGGCCGACGCGCAGACGCGCGCCGGGCGGCTCGTTCATCTGGCCGTAGACCAGCGCCGTCTTGCTGATCACGCCGGACTCCTTCATCTCAAGCCAAAGGTCGTTTCCCTCGCGCGTCCGCTCGCCCACGCCGGCGAAAACGGAAAAGCCGCCGTGCTGTTTCGCGATGTTGTTGATCAATTCCATGATGATCACGGTCTTGCCGACGCCCGCCCCGCCGAACAGCCCGACCTTTCCGCCCCGGGAATAGGGCTCCAGAAGATCGATCACCTTGATGCCGGTTTCAAATACCTCGGTCCGGGTCTCCTGATCCACCAGCGACGGCGCCGGGCGATGAATCGGGTAATGCTTTTTGGCCGGGATCGCCCCCTGAAGATCGACCGGCTCACCGAGGACATTGACCATTCGACCCAGGGTTTCAGGACCCACCGGAACCATGATCGGCGCGCCGGTGTCCATGACCTCCATCCCGCGAACCAGACCGTCCGTCGAGGACATCGCGACGCCCCGCACGCGGTTCTCTCCGAGATGCTGGGCCGTCTCGAGCGTCACGCGGATCGGAGGAATCCGGTTTTTCTCATCCGCCTCCCGTTCCACCCGAAGCGCGTTATAAATCGCCGGGAGTTTGCCGGGCGGGAACTCGACATCCACCACCGGACCGATGACCTGAATCACTTTTCCTTTATCCATCGCGCACCTCCCTCAGCTTCCCCGCATCGCTTCTGCGCCGCCCACGATATCCATCAACTCCTTCGTGATCACGGCCTGTCGCGTCTTGTTGTAGACCAGCGTCATTTTACGGATCATTTCACCGGCGTTGCGCGTGGCCGCGTCCATCGCCGTCATCCGGGAGCCCAGCTCCCCGGCCGCCGATTCGAGAAGCGCGCGAAAGACCTGGATCTCGATGTAGTTCGGCAGCAGCCGCGACAGCACCGTTAGCTCATCCGGCTCGTACAGACAGCCCCCCGTCGCCGTCTCCCCCGCTTCCGGCGGCTCGATCGGGAGAAGTTTTTCGATCGTGATTCGCTGCTGCATCACCGATTTGAATTCGTTGTACAAGAGATAAAGCTCGTCAAACGTCCCGTCGGTATACCGACCGATGATATCCCGCCCGATCTCGGCCCCGTGGGCGTAATTCAAGCGGTCGAAGATCTGGACCCAGGTCTGCCGGGCGGCCGTCTCTCTCCGCCGAAAGAAGTCGCGGGCTTTCCGTCCGACGACCGAAATACCCACCTCGAACCCGGCCTCGCGCCTTTCCCGGATGAATTCCTGCGCCCGTCGCAGGATGTTGGCGTTGAACGCCCCGCACAGACCCCGATCGGCCGTGATCACGAGCAACTCGATTTTTCGGCCGGCGCGGCGGCGGAGCAAGGGGTGCAGATCGCGGTTCACTCCGCGGGCCAGGCTTTTCAGGACCGCCGCCATCTTCTGTGCGTAAGGCCGGGCCGATAGGATGCGGTCCTGGGCCCGCTTGAGCTTGGCCGCGGCGACCATCTTCATCGCCTTCGTGATCTTCTGCGTGCTTTTGACCGATGTAATTTTTCGTCGAATGTGTTGGAGGCTGGGCATGGGCGTCAGGAGTCCAGGGGGCTAGGCCGAAGGTTTTTGGGCGAATTCCTGCTTGAACCGATCCAGTGCTTTTTTGACCTTTTCGGTGAGATCCTTGTCCAGGGTTTTTTTTGCGGCCACTTCCTTTGCAAGATCGCTCCCCTCCCGATCCAGATAGCGGATCAGCTCCCGCTCGAACCGGCGCACCTGATCGATCGGGAGATCGTCGACATAGCCGTTGATGCCGGCAAAGATCGAGAGGATCTGGATTTCCACGGACTGCGGCTGATATTGATCCTGTTTCAACAGCTCCACCATCCGGGCGCCGCGGGCCAGCATCGCCTGGGTCGTCTTGTCCAGCTCCGATCCGAACTGGGCGAAGGCCGCCATTTCGCGGTACTGGGCCAGGTCCAGACGCAGGGTCCCGGCCACCTGCTTCATCGCCTTGATCTGGGCCGAACCTCCCACGCGGGAGACCGAAAGCCCGACGTTGATCGCCGGCCGGACGCCGGAATAGAACAGGTCCGCCCCGAGATAGATCTGCCCGTCCGTGATCGAGATGACATTGGTCGGAATGTAGGCCGAGACGTCCCCGGCCTGGGTTTCGATGATCGGCAGGGCCGTGAGCGATCCGCCGCCGAGTTTGTCGCTGAGCTTGGCCGCGCGCTCCAACAGGCGCGAATGGAGGTAGAAGACATCTCCGGGATAGGCCTCCCGCCCCGGCGGCCGGCGGAGCAGAAGCGACAGCTGACGATACGCGACGGCATGCTTGGAAAGATCGTCGTAGATCACCAGCGCGTGGCGCCCGTTGTCACGGAAAAATTCGCCGATCGCGCAGCCCGCATAGGGTGCCAAAAACTGCAGCGAGGCCGGATCCGAGGCGGTGGCCGAGACCACGATGCTGTACTCCATCGCGCCGGCGTCTTCCAGCGTCTTGATCACCCGGGCCACGGTCGAGCGCTTCTGCCCGACCGCCACGTAAATACAGATCACGTTCTGGCCTTTCTGATTGATGATCGTATCCACCGCGATGGCCGTCTTTCCAGTCTGACGGTCGCCGATGATCAGCTCGCGCTGGCCGCGCCCGATGGGGATCATCGTATCAATCGCCTTCAGCCCGGTCTGGAGCGGTTCGCGCACCGGCTGACGATCGACCACGCCGGGAGCGATCACCTCGACGCGCCGGAACTCCTTCGCCGGGATGGGCCCCTTGCCGTCGATGGGCTGGCCGATCGCATCCACCACGCGGCCCACCAGCGCCTGTCCCACCGGGACCTCGGCGATCCGACCGGTCCGCTTGACCAGATCCCCCTCCTTGATCCCGACGTCCGAGCCCAGAAGAACCGCGCCGACATTATCCTCTTCCAGGTTGAAGACAATCCCATAGACGGCGCCCGGGAACTCCAGCAGCTCTCCGGCCATCGCCTTTTCCAACCCGTAAATCTTCGCGATGTTGTCGCCGACCTGCAGGACGGTTCCCACCTCCTGGATGTCGATGCCTTTCTGAAACTCCTTGATCTGCTTTTTAATGATCTCGCTGATCTCTTCCGCGCGCATCTGCATTTGTTGCTTACTCCTGATTATGGGGGCTTGCGTCGCC
>CAKKOZ010000130.1 GCA_919901335.1 Nitrospiria bacterium
CCGGTTGCGGAGTTGACTTCATCGGTGTAAATGAACGACAATACCCCTCGATGAAGATCCTGCTCGCCAAGCCCAGAGGTTTTTGCGCCGGAGTGGACCGGGCGATTGATATCGTGGAAATGGCCCTGAAACTCTACGGTCCGCCGGTCTATGTCCGGCACGAGATCGTCCATAACCGCCACGTGGTCGAGACGCTTCGGGCCAAGGGCGCCGTCTTCATCGAGGAATTAAGCGAGGTTCCGGACGGCGTGCCGGTGATCTTCAGCGCGCACGGCGTGGCCAAGTCGGTCTGGGCCGACGCTCAGAAGCGGAAATTAGAGGTGATTGATGCGACCTGCCCTCTGGTGCTCAAAGTCCATCAGGAGGTCGACCGGGATCATCGCAAGGGCTTTGAGCTCATTCTGATCGGCCATGCCGGCCACCCCGAAGTGATCGGGACCTTGGGCCAGATCCCGGACAAGTTCCACCTGGTCAGCTCGGTAAGGGACGTCGAAAACCTGACGGCCGAGGACCCCGATCATCTGTCCTACGTCACGCAGACCACGCTGAGCGTGGATGAATGTAAAGAGATCGTCGAAGCACTGCACCGGCGTTTTCCAAAGATCAAGGGGCCGCGGCAGGAGGACATCTGTTACGCCACGCAGAACCGGCAGAACACCGTAAAGGAGATGGCCCATTCGGTTGACCTGCTCCTGGTCCTGGGCGCGCCGAACAGTTCCAACTCGAATCGGCTGAAAGAACTGGGAGAACAGCGGGGGGTCCGCGCGTATCTGATCGAATCATTCCGTGACATTCAGACGGCCTGGCTTGCGGGGGTTAAAACGATCGGAATCACGGCCGGCGCTTCGGCGCCGGAGAAGCTGGTCAAAGAAGTGGTGGACTTCCTCAAAACGCAGGGCGCCGACGAATTGGAAGAATTGACCGTCGTGGAGGAAAACGTAGAATTCCAACTTCCAAAAGAATTACTGCAGGCCCGCCCCCGCTAAGCCGTCTTCTTAACATCACTCCGTACCGCGTATTCTCATCGGACTGATCTGCGGCTCATACAAGATCTGGATCACATTGCCGTCCGGGTCCGCCATATAAAACGAGCTGCTCCCGTCCCGGTGCCGCTTAAACGGTTTGACGATCCGAACCCCGGCCTCCCGCATCCGTCGCTCGTACCTCTCCACCGCATCGGGACTCTCCACAATGAAGCCCAGATGATCCATCGCCTGGCCCTTGCCGGGGTCAAATCCGCCGCGTTCCTCCTCGGGCAGAAGATGCAGGGCCAGGTTATCGCAACCGCTGGTCAGGTAAACATTCTCCGCGTCCGGTTCCCAGACCACCGTCATGCCCAAAAGACCTTGATAAAATTTGCGCGCCCTGGCCATGTCCATCACGCGAAGCGCTAAATGCCTGAGACCCCGCAGCGATAGAAGGGGTTCTATCTTTCTGGTCACGATGCTCCTTTCGTATCTGCGAAACGATCCTGGACGATCGTAACGTAACTTCTTTCGCGGAGAAAAGTCAAGACGGGCAGGCCCCAAAGTCAACCGCGTTCATGGAATTCATCTTGCGCTAGCGGCAAATACTTGGTATAAATAGAGGACGATTCAAGTTTCGACGAGAGGACGATGGATTAAATGATCGCGCAGGCCCTGTTGATCAATTACATACGGACCGCACTGCCCGATGCCGTGGTTTCGGTGACAGACCGGACCGGCACGATGGACCATTTCTTCCTCCGGGTCGTATCGGATGGTTTTAAAGACAAAGGACTTCTGGACCGTCACCGCCTGATCTATCAGGCATTAAACGAGCCCATGAAGGACGGCCGGATTCATGCCGTCGAGATCAAGGCGCTGACACAGGATGAATCCCGGTAGAATTATAA
>CAKKOZ010000131.1:0-23088 GCA_919901335.1 Nitrospiria bacterium
GCTTTTTGAGCCGATTTTATCCTTGACTTTGACGTCGTGGTTCATTAAACTCAATGAAAAATTTATGATTTGCATGGGTGATGAGATTCGGCTTGCTGATAAGAGACTGCGGAGATTGTTGTCGTGTTGGACCGGCTCTCGGAAAAACTCGAAAGTATTTTTAAGAAGCTAAGGGGCCGGGGTGTCTTAAACGAAGCCGATATTGATGCCGCTCTGAAAGAAGTCCGACTCGCCCTTCTGGAAGCCGACGTCCACTTCAAAGTCGTCAAGGATTTTCTGACCGCGATCCGGCAAAAGGCGGTGGGCCAAGAGGTCCGCGAAAGCCTGACGCCCGGTCAGCAGGTCGTCAAAATTGTCTGGGAGGAACTGCGCCGGCTGATGGGCGGGGATCTTTCGGATGGAAAGCCGCTGCTGTCTCCCCATCCGCCGACCATCGTCATGCTGGTCGGGTTGCAAGGATCGGGAAAAACCACGACGGCCGCAAAGCTGGCCTATCGTTTCAAGCAGGAGGGCCGTCGGATTACGCTGGCGGCGGCGGATCCCCGACGGCCGGCCGCGGTGGATCAGCTGGTTGCTCTGGGCCGGCAGATCGGCGTGGAAACACAGACGCTTCCGGCCAATGATGCCGTCGGTGTTTGTCGAGAGGCGGTTGCGCGGGCAAGGGATCGCTACGACGACCTTGTGATTTTGGATACGGCCGGACGGCTCCATGTCGACGAAGCCTTGATGGCCGAGCTCAAGAGCATCAAGGCCGAGCTGAAGCCGCACGAGATCCTTCTGGTGGCGGATGCAATGACCGGCCAGGACGCCGTCCAGATGGCGGAGCGGTTTCATCGGGACGTCGGGCTGACGGGGATCATCCTGACCAAGCTGGACGGCGACGCGCGGGGCGGGGCGGTCCTGTCGATCCGGGCCGTGACCGGTATCCCGGTCAAGTTTATCGGCATCGGAGAAAAACCGGAGGCTCTGGAGCCTTTCCATCCGGACCGGATGGCCTCCCGAATCCTGGGGATGGGCGATGTCCTGTCGCTGATCGAACGGGCCGAGGAGGTTTTCTCAAACGATCAGGCCGAAGCGGCGGCCCGCCAATGGCAGACGACGGCTTTCTCATTCGAGGATTTTCGGGATCAGATCCGAAACGTCCGAAAGATGGGCTCCCTTGGAAATTTGCTTGGGATGCTGCCGGGGGCCGGCCGACTGATGCAGGGCGTTTCGAATCCGGAATTTCCGGAGCGTGAATTGACGCGGATTGAAGCGATCATCGGCTCGATGACGGTGCAGGAGCGGCGTCAGCCGGGCGTCATTGACGGGGGCCGCCGCAAACGGATCGCGGGAGGGAGCGGGACCACCGCTCAGGAGGTGAACCGGCTTCTCAAACAGTTTCTTCAAACCAAAAAGTTGATGAAAACGCTGTCCCGTTCTCCCGGACGATCGGGACTGGCGAATCTCTTGCGGTCTCTGTAACGACCGTTACGTTCAACCCATGGTCATGGGATCTTAAACGTGGCCGAGAAAGGGAGTGTGTAGTGGCAACCATCATTCGTTTGACCCGCAAGGGGAAACATAAGCGTCCGTTCTACCGTATTGTCGTGGCCGATTCCCGTATGCCGCGGGATGGTCGGTGCCTTGAGATCATCGGAACCTACGACCCGCTTGCCAAGCCGGCCGCCGTCCAGGTTAAACAGGAACGGGCCGTGGCGTGGCTCAAAAAAGGGGCGCAGGTATCGGACACGGTACACCAACTGTTTAAGAAGACGGGATTGTATCAGCAGTTGAAAGACGCAAAATAAGGGGGAACCGCGCGATCGATGCGGACGATCTTGAGCGCCGTGGAAACCAAGTTGGAAAACGATGCGTTCCCGAAATCCTCGAGTGAGGACATGACGTCGGATCCGGGCTGGGTTGTGATCGGCGCGATCACAAAACCGTTCGGCTTGAAAGGCGGATTGAAGATCCGGCCTTTGACGGATGATCCGGGTCGGTTTCAACAACTCACGACGACCGTTTTGGAAGCCGCCGATGGAATGCGGCAGGCCTGCACCATCACGGAGGCCCGTGTCGGGAAGGGATCCGTGACTCTCTTTTGCCGTGAGATTGGAACGATCGAGCAGGGGGAGCGCTTTATCGGGGGAACGGTTCGAATCCCTCGTTCGGAGGTCGTGAATCTTTCGAAGGATTCCTACTTCCAGCATGACCTTTTGGGTCTCAAGGTCTATCTGGAGGACGGCCGGTATCTGGGCGAGGTCAAAGAGATCTTTCCGACCGGGAGCAACGATGTGCTGGTCGTCCGCGACGAAGAGCGGGAGCGGCTGATTCCGGCGATCAAGTCGGTCGTGTCCGAGGTGGATCTTCCGCGGAAACGGATGGTGCTTCGTTTCATAAAGGGGCTGCTTGAACTATGATGAAATGCGACGTCATCACGCTCTTCCCCGAAATGATTCGCCCGGTCCTGGCGCAGAGCATGCTCAAACGGGCCCAGGAAAAGGGGCTGCTCGACGTCCGGGTTCATGACCTTCGCGATTTCACGGAGGATAAACACCGCACGGCCGATGATCATCCGTACGGGGGCGGCGCGGGAATGGTTCTAAAACCGGAACCCATCTTCCGGGCGGTGGATGCGATTCGGGCCGGGGGCGAGCCGGTGCGGTTGATTCTCACGTCTCCGCAAGGTCGGCCGTTCACGCAGCAACTCGCGTTCGAGTTCAGTCAAGAGCCTCGACGGCTCGTGTTCATCTGCGGCCGGTATGAGGGCGTGGATGAGCGCGTGCGGGAGGGCCTGGATCTGGAAGAAGTTTCGATCGGAGATTACGTCCTGACAGGCGGGGAGTTGCCGGCCCTGGTCATGATGGATTCGGCGGTGCGATGGGTGCCCGGCGTGCTGGGCGATCCGGGATCGGCGAAGGAAGATTCCTTCGCCGGAACGTTGCTGGATTATCCTCATTATACGCGCCCGGCGACGTTCCGCGGCTTGAATATCCCTGAGGTTTTAATGTCCGGAAATCACGAAGCCATCCGGAATTGGCGTCGGAAACAGGCGCTGCTCAATACGATAAAGAAAAGGCCGGACCTGCTTGGAAAATTGGACTGCACCGAAGAAGACCGGAGAATACTAAAGGAACTCAATCAAGAAAGAAAATGAATTGGGTCTCGATAATCTATCGGGGACTGTTGTCGTCAGGAGGAGGGACGTTGTCATGAATCGGTTGGATCGAATCGAACAGGGATTGAAAAAGAGCCAGATTCCGGCGTTCAAAGTTGGGGATACCGTCCGAGTCTCCATCAAGGTGCTGGAAGGGGAGAAAGAGCGGATTCAGGTGTTTGAAGGGACCGTCATCGCCCGAAAAGGCGGTGCCCATCGCGAGACGGCCACGGTGCGGAAGATTTCGTTTGGAGTCGGTGTGGAAAAGGTGTTTCCGCTCCATGCACCGACCTTGGAGAAAATAGAAGTGGTCCGGGAGGGCCGGGTTCGAAGGGCCAAGCTCTACTATCTCCGGACGAAACAGGGGAAAGACGCCAAGATTGCGGAGCGGGCGTATAGACCGGATCTGCCTGAGAAGAGCCTGCCCTCGGAGCCGGCACTGGAACCCGAAACGGTCAAAGCGGAGAAAAGCTGAGGATTGGACCGCACCCTTTTTGAGCGCATTGGCTTTGAGCAAGGTTTTCAACGGATCGCCGGGCTGGATGAAGCCGGTCGCGGTCCGCTGGCCGGTCCGGTTGTGGCGGCGGCCGTGATTTTGCCGAAGGATCTCGTCCTTCCCGGTCTCCGCGACTCCAAGAAACTGACCGTCCTCCAGCGGGAACGATTTTTTGAGGAGATCAACCGTCGGGCCGCCGCCGTCGGTGTCGGGATCGTCGATCCGGAGGTCATTGATCGGATCAACATTCTGAAAGCGACGCACCTGGCCATGACCCGGGCTTTGGCCCATCTAACGGTTACTCCGGATTATCTGCTGATCGATGCGTTGACCTTGCCCGGCCTTCAGACGCCGCAGAAAGCCCTGATCCGGGGAGACGATCTCAGCCAAACGATTGCGGCGGCCTCCGTGATTGCCAAAGTGACCCGGGATCGCCTGATGCTGGAGTACGATCGCCTCTATCCGGAGTACCATTTCCGTTCCCATAAGGGGTACGGCACGGCGGAACATCTCGATGCGTTGGATCATTTCGGGCCCTGTCCGATTCACCGGATGACCTTTCGTCGTGTCCGGGCGGATGGATGATCGATGACGCTTGAGACCCGGGCATTTGGAAAGCAGGGGGAAGCGGAGGCGGTCCGTTTTCTTCAACGCCGTGGCTATCGCATCATGGACCGCAATGTCCGCCTTCGTCGCGGGGAAATTGATCTGATCGCCTATGACGGCGATGTCCTGGTTTTCATCGAGGTCAAAGCCCGGCGCAGCATCCGATTCGGCGGGACATCCTGGGCGGTGGATTTGCGGAAACAGGAACGACTGAGTCGTTTGGCCGTGCAGTACCTGGCGCGGCAACGGCTGCGGGACTGCCTCTGCCGTTTCGACTTGGTGTTGATTCAGGAGGCGGCGGGCCGCAGGGTTGAGATCGAATTGATACAAAATGCGTTTGAGGCCAGGGGGGATTTGTAACCCTCCCGGCCATCACATCCTGGCCGCCCAGGAAGAGCATAAGAAGCCGTAGCGAATGATCCAACTGTTTCACGTGTACAAATCGTACGGTCGGCACCGGGTCGCGTTGGAAGATATCACGCTTCGGATCGAGAAGGGTGAATTCGTCTTTTTTACCGGTTCCAGCGGAGCCGGTAAGACAACGCTGTTGAAACTCCTCTTCGGTCTGGAACGTCCGGAGTCCGGGCAGATCTTGATCCAAAACAAAAACATCGGACGAATGAAAGAATCCGAACTGCCGCACCTGCGAAGAACTGTCGGATTTATCTTTCAGGATTTTAAGTTGCTCCAGAAAAAAACTGTTTTTGATAATGTGGCGGTGGCCATGCAAATTGCCGGGGCGCCTCCGGCCGAAATCCGGAGGCGGGTTTCCGAGGTCCTCGGGGCGGTGGGGCTCGAGCGCAAGAAAGAGATGCTGCCGTTTATGCTTTCCGCCGGGGAGCAGCAGCGCGTCTGCGTGGCGCGTTCGATCGTCAATCATCCGACGATCTTGTTGGCCGATGAACCCACGGGGAACCTGGATGCCGATCTGACGGCCGACATCTTCGAGTTGCTGAAGACGATCAATGCAAAAGGGACCACCGTGGTCGTGGCGACACACGATCGGGACATCGTGTCGCGTGTCCAACGACGGGTGATCGTTCTCAATCAGGGGAAAATCTTGGACGGTGGCGCGTGATGCGTCAGCTGCGGTATTTTTTAAAAGAGGTGCTTCTCAACCTTCGAGCCAACACGTCCACCGCTGTTATATCGACGGTGACCATCGCCTTCACGCTGGTGCTCTTCGGTTTGTTCCTCTTGTTGTACCTGAATCTCAACGCCCTGGTCGGTTCGCTTCGTCAGGAAATCAAGGTGATCCTCTACCTTCGGGACGGAATTTCTGAGAAGGAGATCGCGTCGCTTCACGAAAAACTCCGCGATCAGCCGGGCGTTTCGAATGTGACCTACATTTCGAAAGAGAAAGCGCTGGAAGATTTCCGGCGCGCATTGGAGGGCCGGGATATCCTTCTAAGGGGATTGGGGGACAATCCCCTGCCGGCCTCGTTTGAATTGATGTTGGAAAAAATGTTTCAGTCTTCCGAAGCCATCCAGCGCGTGGCCCGGCAGCTCGAGGTTTTGAAGGGGGTTGATGACATCCAGTACGGTCGTGAATGGGTTGAGAACGTCAATGCCGTACTGGAGATGGTTCGGGTGGGGAGTACGCTGATCGGGTTGATCCTGGGGCTGGCTGCGGTGGTGATCATCTCCAACACGATCCGGTTGACGGTCTTGTCGCGCCTGGAAGATATCGAAGTGCTGCAGTTGATCGGCGCCACCCGGGCATATATCCAGATGCCGTTTCTTCTGGAAGGCGCGTTTCTGGGTTTGACCGGCGGCGCGGTTTCGATTCTCCTCTTGCGCGCGGTCTATGAATTGGCCAAAAGCCGGCTGGCTGAAACGAGCGGGTTTCTGGGAGGCGCCATCCCCTTAACGTTTCTGCCGGCTCCCTGGCTGGTTTTATTCCTGGCCGTGGGGGCCGGACTCGGATGCGCGGGGAGTCTTCTTTCGATCCGACGCCTGTTATGAGACGGATTTCCATCGGGATCTGGTGCGGTCTGCCGATCGTTGCCTTGATGGTCATGACGACGGCGGTTGATTTGTCCGCGGAGCCCCGACCCGATGCGGTTTCAAAAAAGGTGACGAAGGAGAAACAGGAGCTGGATCGGCTGAGGCAGAAAATTGAGCAGCAACGCAAGAAAAGCCGCGAGGCGGCGAAACGTGAGAATTCGATCTTAGAAAATCTGGAAGAGACTGATTACCAGCGGACCCTCAAGAAGAAAGAGCTGGCGGTGGTGAATCTTCAATTGGTCGATCGCGATCAGGAGATTGAGCGGCTCAATCGCGATCTGCATGCTCTGAGGCGCGAGGTGGATGCCAAGAAGGGGCTCGTTCGGGAGAGAGTGCGGGTGTTATACCAGGAGGGGCGGTTTAAGTCCCTGGATGTCCTGTTTTCGTCCAGGGATTATTACGAGTTTCTGAAACGGTATTACTATCTGACATGGATCTCGAACAAGGAGGGCGAGTTGCTCCAGAGCTATCAATCGGCCATGACTCGGATGGAACCCAAGGAGATCGCCCTGCGACAGGCCCGGGCCGAGCTTCTGGACTACAAAACCGAAATTACCCGGAAGCTGTCCGAGATTCAGGATGAAAAAAGGAAGAAGGACCGGCTGCTGGCCAGCATCCGTAATGAGAAGTCCACCTATAACCGAACCATCCAGGAGCTCGAGGACTCGGCCGCGAAACTGAAGGGCCTCATTAAGAAATTAGAAGCGCAACGCGCCCCCCGTCGGGAAGAGGAATCATCGGCCGGTTTTTCGCTTCAGCGGGGACATCTGGACTGGCCCGCCAACGGTCGTGTGGCCACTTTCTTCGGCCGTCAGAAACATCCCCAGTTTGATGCCTATGTCTATCGAAAGGGGATCGAAATCCAGGCCGGGCAGGGCAGCCCGATCCGGTCTGTGTACGGCGGTTCGGTGGTTTACGCGGACTGGTTCCGGGGCTACGGGCTCCTGGTGATTATTGATCACGGCAAGAATTATTTCTCGCTGTATGCCCATGCCGCCAAGCTTCTTGTGTCCGCAGGGGATCGAGTGGCCGGCCGCCAGGTCATCGGAGAGATCGGGGATACCGGCCTGACGAGCGATAACCGTCTCTATTTCGAGATCCGCCGCGGGTCGGATCCATTGGATCCCCTGCCATGGCTGAGGCGACGATAAATCGGATTTTGATTCGAGGCAGCCGGGGCGGCCGGTTTGATTTGTTCTACAACGATGTTCTTAAAAATAGCCATGGGTCCTGAGATGTCTTTTGGGGTGGGCTCAGGCTGTCCAGGAGGGAAAAATGCAGAAGCGACAAAAGACCTTGGTGGGCGTCACGATCGTCCTTTTGATCACCGTATTCACAACGGGTATGATGGTGGAAAAGGGGCTTCGCGATGCGTTCTCTGCCGAAACAGAGACGTACGAGGAGCTCAAAATCTTTGCCGAAGTCCTGTCTTTGATCCAGAAGAATTACGTTGAGGAAAGCAAAGGCAAGGATCTGGTGTACGGCGCCATCCGAGGGATGCTCAATGCCCTGGATCCGCACTCCGCTTTTATGCCGCCGGAGATGTACAAGGAGATGCAGGTCGATACGAAAGGGGAGTTCGGGGGGCTGGGCATTCAGATCGGAACCAAGGATAATCGTCTGACAGTGATCGCCCCGATCGAGGGGACGCCTGCAGAGCGAGCCGGGGTCAAGGCGGGGGATTTCATCATCAAAGTCGATGAGGATTCCACGAAAGAGATGACGCTCATGGAGGCGGTGCAGAAGATGCGGGGGCCGAAAGGCACCAAGGTTCAATTGACCGTTCAACGGGAAGGGGCCGAGGAGCCGTTGGTGTTCAACCTCGTCAGGGAAGTCATTAAGATTGACAGCGTCAAGAGCAAGATGCTGGACAATCATATCGGATATGTCCGTCTGAGCCAATTTCAAGAGATGACGGCAAAAGACCTTGCCTCCGCGTTGAGAAAGCTGAAGGAGGCCAAGATGCAGTCCATTATTCTGGACCTCCGTAATAACCCGGGCGGTCTGTTGACATCGGCCATCGAGACGACGGAATTGTTCATTCCGCCGGGCAAGGTCGTGGTGTCCATTAAGGGCCGTGACCCGAAAAAGCAGAAGGATGAATATCAGTCGGGCAACAAGAACCCTTATGACAGCTATCCCATGATCGTTCTGGTGAATGAAGGAAGCGCCAGCGCTTCCGAGATCGTGTCGGGCGCGTTGCAGGACTGGGGTCGTGCGATTGTCCTTGGAACGCCGACGTTTGGAAAGGGCTCGGTCCAGACGATTCTACAGCTAAGCGATGGTTCGGGTCTGCGATTGACCACGGCCAAATACTACACACCAAAGGGGCGCTCGATTCAGAACATCGGAATCGAGCCGGATATTATTGTCAAACTGATTTCCATCAAGGGGTCCGCACCCGCGCCGCCGGTCCTTCGAGAGAAGGATCTGGAAAGACATCTTAAGAACGAGGGTGCGGAGCCGCATCCCGACAGGGAAATACAGCAACAACCGGCGCCATTATTAAACGAGGCAGGACAAGAGGCGGAAGACGTCCAGTTACAAAAGGCGATTGATCTCCTTAAAACGTGGGAAATATTCAAGGAAATAAGGCCGTTACAAGCGGCCGGTTGATTCTAAGAAAAGGGCTTGACTTCAGGAAGGCGATGGTGTAGATTAGCACTCACTTATGGTGAGTGCTAATTTTTTAAACATGATATGAGAGGGGGAATAGGTTATGGCTACACAGGCAACACAGATAAAAGGGGAAGTTTCGATGAAGTTTAAACCGCTCAGGGACCGTGTTTTCGTGAGCTATTCGGAAGAGGCAGACAGGACTGCGGGGGGGATTTATATTCCGGAAGCCGCCAAAGAGAAACCGCAGAAGGGAAAGATCGATGCGGTGGGCAGCGAGGTCAAAAATCTTAAGGTCGGCGATACAATCTTGTTCGACAAGTATTCCGGCAGCAAAATCAGTATGGACGGGACGGACTACCTGATCGTCAAGGAAGAAGACGTCTTGGGGGTATTCGAAAAGTAAGTCAATTCAACCATAACCTTTATAACAGGATCAGCGGGGCAAAGGCTTGCTTCGTTGAACGACAAAGAAAGAGGTGGTTTTATGGCAAAGCAACTGTTGTACAGCGACTCGGCCCGTGCGGCCGTTCTCCGGGGGGTCAATCAATTGACCGAAGCGGTCAAGGCCACGTTGGGCCCCAAGGGAAGAAACGCAATGATCGACAAGAAGTTCGGCGCGCCGACGATTACCAAGGACGGCGTCACCGTGGCCAAGGAGATTGAGCTAAAAGATCCCTATGAGAACATGGGCGCTCAGCTTGTCAAGGAAGTGGCCAGCAAGACCAGCGATGCAGCGGGCGATGGGACCACCACCGCAACGGTTCTGGCCTGGTCCATTTATAAAGAGGGTGTCAAAAGCGTATCGGCCGGTGCGAACTCCATGGAACTCAAGCGCGGTATTGATCGGTCGGTCGATGTGGTGGTCGGTGAGCTCAAAAAAATGTCCAAGCCTTGCCAGACCAAGAAGGAGATCGCGCAGATCGGCACTATTTCGGCCAACACGGACGCCACCATTGGTGAGTTAATTGCCGAGGCGATGGAGAAGGTCGGGAAGGACGGGGTCATTACGGTCGAGGAAGCCAAGAGCATGACCACGACGCTGGATGTGGTCGAAGGGATGCAGTTCGATCGCGGATACCTTTCGCCCTATTTCATCACCGATCCGGAGCGGATGGAGTGCATGCTGGAAGATCCCTTTATTCTGATCAATGAAAAGAAGATCAGCGCCATGAAGGACCTGCTCCCGATCCTGGAGCAGATTGCGAGATTGGGAAAGCCCTTCGTGATCATTGCGGAGGAAGTCGAAGGCGAGGCGCTGGCGACGTTGGTCGTGAACAAGCTTCGCGGGACGCTTCACTGCGCGGCCGTAAAGGCGCCCGGGTTCGGCGATCGGCGGAAGGCGATGCTGGAAGATGTTGCCGCCCTCACCGGCGGACAGGTTATTTCGGAGGAGCTGGGTCTGAAGCTTGAGAACGTGAAGATCACGGATCTCGGCCGGGCCAAACGGGTCACGATTGACAAGGATAACACGACGATCATCGAAGGCGCCGGGGATCAGGCCAAGATTCAGGGCCGGGTGAAGCAGATTAAGGCCCAGATCGAGGAGACCACCTCGGATTATGATCGCGAGAAGCTCCAGGAACGGCTGGCCAAGATCGTCGGAGGAGTCGCCATCATCAATGTCGGTGCGGCCACCGAAACGGAGATGAAGGAAAAGAAGGCCCGCGTCGAAGATGCGCTGCATGCGACCAAGGCGGCGGTTGAAGAAGGCATTGTTCCGGGCGGCGGCGTTGCGTTGCTCCGATGCATCCCCGCGCTTGAAAAACTCAAGCTGGAGGGGGATCAACAGGTCGGCGTCAATATCGTCAAACGGGCTCTTGAAGAGCCGATCCGGCAGATCGTGATCAATGCGGGTTGCGAGGGATCGGTGGTGGTGGAACGGACCCGAAAAGAGAAAACGAACATCGGCTTCGACGCGATCAGTGAAACCTACGTGGATATGGTCGAGGCCGGAATCATTGACCCGACCAAGGTGACCCGGACGGCCCTTCAGAATGCGGCGAGCGTGGCCGGCCTGATGTTGACAACCGAGGTGATGGTCACTGAAATCCCCGAGGAGAAGAGAGCGCCCCAGATGCCCGGTGGCGGCGGCATGGGAGAGATGTATTAAGAGCGCTTAAGACAAAGTAAAAGCCCCCGCCGTTTCCAACGGCGGGGGCTTTTTTTTGACGCGGTGGATTGAAGCGGAATGATGGATTGACACCGCCCGGAAAGTGGTATAAAATTTCGTCATTTCACAAAGTAACGGGGGAAGGGGAGGTTTATGGAAAAACCGCTTAAGGTGGATTCGCAGAGCTGGGAGCAGGAAGTGTCAAAGGGCCCGGGGCTGGTGATGGTTGATTTTTGGGCCGTGTGGTGCGGGCCGTGTCGAATCATCGCTCCGATTGTGGATGAATTGGCTCAGGAATACGAGGGCCGACTGCGTGTGCTCAAACTGAACACGGATGAAAATCCGGATGTGGCCAGCCGGTATCAGATCATGGGAATCCCAACCCTTCTTTTCTTTAAAGACGGAAAACCGGTTGATAAAATTGTAGGCGCGGCCGCAAAAAAGCAGTTCAAAGACAAGATCGACTCGCTCCTGGCCGTGAACTAGGAGCCGGTCGGCCGCGTCAACGACGTTTCGAGAGTTCTATGCTGCGCGAACTGCGCATTCAAAACTTTGCCATCATCGATCGTCTTGAAATTCAGTTTCATGAGCAGCTCAACGTTTTAACCGGCGAAACAGGATCGGGAAAATCCATCCTGGTGGACGCGGTGGATCTCCTCCTGGGCGGTCGCGCTTCATCCGAACAGATCCGAACCGGCTGCGATGAGGCCGTCCTTGAGGCGGCCTTTCAAATTTCGGCGGACGGTCTGATTGCCGAACAGCTGAACGAGATGGATCTTCCCGTCGGAAAAGGGGAGGATCTCGTGATTCGCCGCGTCCTTACCCGCACTGGAAAAAGCCGCGCCCAGATCAATGGGCGCCTCGTCACCCTCGGACAACTCCAGCGGTTGGGAAACCTGCTGGTGGATATTCACGGTCAGCACGAGCATCAATCCCTCCTCAACCCGGAACAGCAGCTTTATCTTCTGGACGCCTTCGGAAAACTGCTTCCTCTAAGAGAAAACTGCCATCGCCACTCTCTCGCCTTTCAGACGGTTCGTGATGAACTCGCGGAACTGACAAGCCGGGAACGCGACCGGTTCCAGCGTGAGGACCTCCTTAAATTTCAGGTGCAGGAAATCGGGTCGGCACAGCTTTCTCCGGGGGAGGATGTTCGTCTGGAACAGGAGCGTAGCCTCCTGTCCAATGCCGAGCGCCTTGCGGTCCTGGCGGACGAAGCCTATCAGTGCTTGTACAATGCGGACGGTGCGATCGTGGGCCAGCTGGCGCGGGTTGAATCGCTCTTGATTGAATTGGTTCGCACGGATGATCGCATGAAGGATCTGGCGGAGACCTGTTCAGGGGCCGCGGCCCAACTTCAGGATCTTTCGGGACGGCTCAGGGATTACAAGGAAGGAATCGAGCATGACCCGAAACGCCTGGAACAGATTGAGGACCGTCTGCATTGGATCGCTTCGCTCAAGAAGAAGTATTCCTCCGCCCTTGAAGACATTCTGGCATTCCATCGGAAAGCGCAGGACGATCTGGCGATCCTGGCCACGCGCGACGAGCGTCTCAAGACCCTCCAGGCGGCACGGGAGGAAGGACGTTTGAAATACGCCGATCTGGCCAAACGGTTGACGAAGGAGCGGATGCGGGCGGCGCGCTCGCTTGAGAAAAAAGTCGAGAACGAACTCGCCCAGTTGAAAATGGGAAGGACGACGTTTGAAATCCGGATTGAATCTCGGGAAGGGATGGACGATCTCGGGCCAACCGGTGTGGACGCGATTGAGTTTCTCATCGCTCCCAATCCCGGGGAAGCGCCCAAGCCGTTGGCCCGGATTGCGTCCGGCGGAGAACTGTCCCGGATCATGTTGTCGTTGAAGTCCATTCTGGCGGCCGTGGATCGCGTGCCGACCTTGATTTTTGACGAGGTGGATGCCGGGATCGGCGGCGGCGTGGCCGAGGTCGTGGGACAGCGTTTAAAGAATCTGGCCCGACATCGTCAGGTTTTATGCGTGACCCATCTGGCTCAGATTGCCAGTCAGGCCGCAGCCCACTTTACCGTTGAGAAGGGATTATCCGACGGCCGCACGGTGACAAAAGTCAGGCAACTCGAGAAAGACAACCGGGTTGAAGAAATTGCGCGAATGCTCGGGGGCCGCGAACTCACCCCCACCGCTTTCAAGCACGCCCGCGAAATGCTGGACCTCGGGATGCATTAAATGACTCGTTTGTATTGGCGGCGTCAGGGACGGGCGCTGGTGATCAAGACGACGGTGACGTTGTCCTCGCCGCCCTTTTTATTGGCGAGGTCGATCAACCGCTGACAGGCGGCCCGGGGATCTTGGAGGGAATCGAGGCCGTTGATGCGCATCTCTTCATCGGTCAAAAGGTTGCTCAAGCCGTCCGAACACAGGAGGAAAGCGTCGCCATCACTGAGGGGAACGGTTTTGACATCCACATCCACCTTCCCGCTGCTTCCCAACGCCCGTGTGATGACGTGTCTGAGCGGATGCTGTCCGGCCTCTTCAATTTTAAGGAGCCCCTGGCTGATGTAGTCATTCATCAGCGAATGGTCCTCCGTCAACCGTTGGATTTTCCCGTCTCGAATGAGGTAAGCGCGGCTGTCTCCCACGTGGGCGACGTAGGCGGTGTCCTGATCCATCAGGACGGAGACCATCGTCGTGCCCATCCCGCCCAGTTTGGGATTGGAGTGGCTGGTTTGATAGATCTTTTCGTTGGCCAGCTTCCCGGCCGCCACCAGCCGCTTGACCGGCAGGGGAAGGTTCGAATCAACATCGGCCGGCCAGGATACCTCGGACGACCGGGCACTGGACTGAATAAAATCGTGCATCGTGTCGACCGCCATATGACTGGCAATCTCGCCGGCGGCATGGCCGCCCATGCCGTCCGCAACGGTAAAGAACCGGAGATCCGGAAAAACGCCCCAGGCGTCTTCGTTAGACGAGCGCACGCGCCCGACATCGGATTGGCCGTCAGCTTTAATCTGCATCATCACGCGTCCTTTGCCCCCCGCACTCCGATCCTCTCGCGGCAAAGCCGCGGACCGGCTCCTTTATAGCATAGTTCGAATACGGGATCAATCCGGGCCTGTCCATTATAGGGGCTCACGTCGCCAATAATCTTATCTGGGGGCCTGTGCGCTCCGCCTTCGGCGGATGCTCCAATGCCCCCAGACCCCTCGCTCGGACGGGCAAAGCCCGATCCTCGCTTCTCCCCCTTTCGCTCGCTTTGCTCGCTGGGGATCTACCCTTCTTCAATCTTTCCATCGACCATTCGCACGACGCGATCGGCCTGGGCCGCGAGCTTTTCGTTGTGGGTGACCAGAACGAAGGTATGCCCAAGCTGCTTGTTCATATCCCTCATCAGTGCGAAGACCTCATCGGCCGTATGGCTGTCAAGATTGCCGGTCGGCTCGTCGGCCAGTACGAGGTTCGGTTTTAGAATCAACGCTCGGGCGACCGCCACGCGCTGCTGTTCTCCGCCGGAGAGCTCTCCCGGCCGGTGCGAAAGCCGCTCTCCCAGTCCGACCTTCGATAAAAGATCGGACGCGAGCCGCGCGGCCTCATTCCATTTCGATCCCTGGATCAAGAGCGGCATCATCGTATTCTCCAGCGCCGTGAACTCCGGCAGCAGATGATGAAACTGGAAGACGAATCCGATCCGGCGGTTTCGGAACGCGGCGAGCTGATTGTCGGTGAGGGTGAACAGGTTCTGGCCCTCGAACTCGACCGTTCCGGAGGTCGGCCTGTCCAACCCGCCCAGCAGGTGGAGAAAGGTGCTTTTCCCGACGCCGGAGGCCCCGACGATGCAGAGCAACTCCCCCCGAACGATCTCCAGATCAATTCCCTTGAGGATCGGCAGAGGCTGGGGCATCTGGAACGTTTTGGTCAGGTTCGTGACGTTGATCATTCGTATCTCAACGCCTCGGAGGGATTTAAGCGCGCGGCCTGCCAGGAGGGATAGAGTGTGGCGATGAAGCTGATCGTCACGGCCAGGAGCGAGACCAGGGCGACGTCCAGCGACCGGATTTTCACCGGCAGGTGGCTGATGTAATAGATATCGCTCGGCAGTGTGTAAAACGTCTGGAGGAGATAGCAGACGACATATCCCAGCGGGATTCCGATCGCCGTTCCGACCCCGCCGATCACGAGCCCGTCCACCATGAAGATTCGCATCACCTCCCGGCGCGTGGCGCCCATCGTCTTGAGGATCGCGATCTCCCGGCTTTTCTCGACCACGATCATCGTGAGCGTTCCGACGATGTTGAAGGAGGCCACCAGGATGATCAGGACCAGGATGATGAACATCATCATTTTCTCGAGCTGAAGCGCCGAGAACAGGTTTTTGTTGAGCGTCATCCAGTCGCGCGCCCCGTAGGGGAAGCCCAGCGCCTCTTCGATCGTGCGGGAGATCCGGTCGGCGGCAAAGATGTCGTCCACCTTCACCTCGAGGCCCGACACGGCGTCTCCCAGATTAAAAAAGGCCTGGGCCGTTTCGATCGAGATATAGGCCAGTGTCGAGTCGTACTCATACATGCCGGAATCGAAGATGCCGACCACCTCGAATTTTCGGATCTTCGGGACGATCCCGAGCGGCCCCGGCGTTCCGGTCGGCGAGATCACATGGATCGTGTCGCCTAAAAAGGTTCCGAGCCGCGCCGCCAGCTCCTTGCCCACGATGATCGCGAGTTTCGGCTGCAAGGCCTTGTCCTCGGGCGGTGCGGGCCCGTCTGCCGGCAGGGCAGGCGCGGTGAGATCCGCAAGCGAACCCTGAACCAGGTTTTTCTCGATGTCCGTAACGGTTCCTTCGAGGGCCGGGTCAATCCCGCGCAGTACGACGCCGTGGACGCTTCCTTCCGAGGTGAGCAGGACCTGGTTGTAGATAAAGGGCGTGGCCGCGAGGACATGCGGGATTTTTTTGACCCGGTCCAGCACGGCGCGGTAGTCCGTCATCGTGTCGTGGGTGCGGTCCGAGATCACGATATGCGAGTTCGTTCCGAGGATCTTGTCCCGAAGGTCTTCCTTGAATCCGGTCATAACGGCCAGTGTGGCGATCAGGGCGGCCACGCCCAGCATCACGCCGCCGATCGAGATGAGGGTGTTGAGCGAGACCGACCGGTGCCGCCGCTTGGCCTTGAGATAGCGCAGAGCGATGAAAAACTCGTAGGGCGCGATCATGGCTTCTCCGGCCGGAGCTGCGGGAAGAAGATCACGTCCCGGATCGAGGTCTGGTTCGTCAGAAGCATGACGAGGCGGTCGATGCCGACGCCTTCTCCGGCGGTCGGCGGCATGCCGTGTTCCAGCGCGCGCAGATAGTCTTCGTCCATTGAGTGGGCCTCCAGATCGCCCGCCGCTCGGTTTTGCACCTGGTCCTCAAACCGCTTCCGCTGATCCAGTGGATCGTTCAGTTCCGAGAAGGCGTTCGCAAGCTCCAGCCCGTTGACGAACAGCTCGAACCGGTCCGTCAGCGTCGGGTCGGACTCCTTCCGCTTGGCCAGCGGCGAGATCTCGGTCGGATAGTCTATAATAAAGGTCGGCTGAATCAGCGACGGTTCCACCACGGCCTCGAAGATCGCCTGTTGGAGTTTTCCCAGAGAAACGCCCGGCTTGACCGGTATTTTTTTCTGATCGAGGAAGGATAGAAGTTTCGGACGGTCCCCGACGATCGACGAATCCGGGAGGATCGAACGGATCGCCTCCAGAAAAGAGATCCGCTTCCAGGGCGGCGTCAGATCAATCGTGTGGTCCTGACAGGGAAAGGTCAACGTTCCCAGCACCCGCCTCGCCACGAAGCCGAACAGCGTTTCGGTGAGATCCATCAGATCCTGATAATCGGCGTAGGCCTGATAGAATTCGAGCATCGTGAATTCGGGATTATGGACGGTTGAGATCCCCTCGTTGCGGAAGCTCCGGTTGATCTCGTAGACGCGTTCCAGGCCGCCCACGATCAGCCGTTTCAGGTAGAGTTCCGGCGCGATGCGGAGGTAGAGATCAACCCCCAGCGCGTTGTGATGGGTGACGAACGGCCGCGCGACCGCGCCGCCGGGAATCGGCTGCATCATCGGCGTTTCGACCTCGAGGAAGCCGCGCTCATTTAGAAACTCCCGTACGGCCGCGATGATCTTGCTGCGCTGGACGAAGACCCGTTGAACGTCGGGATTGCTGATGAGGTCGAGATACCGCTGACGGTACCGGATCTCGACGTCCGTCAGGCCGTGCCACTTTTCGGGGAGCGGGCGGAGCGACTTGGCCAGCAGCGCGAGCGTCTCGACCTGGACGGTCAGCTCGTCCGTTTTCGTACGGAAGAGCCGGCCCGATACACCGACGATGTCGCCGAGGTCCAGCCGCTCGAAGATTGCGATGGACGAATCGTTCAATAGCTCTTTCTTGAAATAAACCTGGATGCGTCCCGTGGCGTCCTGAATATGGGCGAAGGCCGCCTTCCCAAACCGCCGAAGCGCGACGATCCTCCCGGCCAGCGTGCAGGCGGCCGGCCGGCTTTCAAGCGTCTCCTTCGTTGACGCGGCGTGTTTCTCGGTTAGGGCGCGAGCCGTGTCGGTCGCGTCAAACCGTCGGCCGTACGGTGCGACACCGGAGGTCTGGATCTCTTCTAATTTTTTAAGCCGTTGCCGATACTGATCGCTTTGCTCGTCCATGATCGCTTTCTTAATTTAAAGTTGTCGGATTATACTGGTTTTACAACGGATGCGTCAACTGCGGCGGTCATGATGCATCGCATTGTAGGGGCGTGATTCATCACGCCCCTCGGGCGGCTTTATCGGGCCAAGGGGCGGTGAAGAAGGGAAGGTCGAGAAGATCCGGCGGCGCAACGATCCAGATCGTCCGTTACGCTCCACCGGTGGGCCGTGACCCCCCGACCCACGAACACGAGCTGGGTGCGGAAGGTCTTGCCGCTTGTCGGTTGCGGACCGGAGGGTGAGGCGACCGGCATCCGAAAGGGTTCCATCGTATACCGTCCTGTGGTATAGTTCAGCAGTCGGGGATGCGGTTCGTTCGCGAAGTTCAGAAAACCCTTTGCGCGGTAGAAATTTCCGGGCAATCGGTTCAGAAGCCGTTCCAGCCGCCGGCGATCCAGCGGGACATCGGTGTCGTACGCGAAATGGTCGAGATCGTCCGGGTGGGCATGATTCTTCTTGGAGGGCCGTCGCAGACGGCCGATTCCGGTCGCGAAGAGCAGGTCGGCCGGGACGCGGCCGAAGCGGCTTTCGATCAGCAGAGCCCTGCGGTTGAGTTTCCCCAACCGGCGTTTCGTCACGGTGATCCGCTCGGAATCGGTCAGGTCCAATTTGTTCAGCACGAGGAAGTCGGCCTCGGCCACCTGGTCTGCGACGACCGACTCGGTTTCCAACCGGTCCAAAAATTTCTCGGCATCCACCACCGTGATAACAGCGTCGGTCCGATAGCCCATTTGGCTCAACTCCGCGACGACCGGTCCGGGTGCCGCGGCGCCGGAGGTCTCGATCAGGATCAATGCCGGATCGGACGTCTCGATGATTTCCTGAAGCGCGAGCCCCATTGGGTAGGTACCGGAACAGCAAAGGCAGCCGCTGGTGAGTTGGACCATTCGGTCGATGTTCATTCCTTTTAATATCCGGCCGTCGATGTTATATTCGGCGAGATCGTTCACGATCACGGCGACTCGCTGTCCTTCCAGCCCGTTTTGGAGTACGTGCTGAAGCAGGGTCGTCTTACCGCTGCCGAGAAAACCCGTGACGATATCGATCGGAACCAATCGGGACACCCGTCCTCCCCTTGTTCCGTTCATTGTACATGATGAGATTGTTGGGTGGCAAGCGTCCGGACGTAATCCCCGGGTTTCAGGGGTTGACGGTGAATGGATTATCAGATACGATAGACCTATGTCAGTCGATGATGAGGAGAAGAATTCCGAGGAGAAAAAGTCCAATGTGGTGGAGCCGCAATAGGAAAAAGGTGATGGTGATCGGGCTGGATTCGGCCACGCCGCAGCTCGTCTTTGATCAATGGCTGGATCGTCTGCCGAACATCCGGTCGCTGATCCAACGAGGGGCGTACGGGCCGATGCGGAGCTGCGATCCGCCGATCACCGTCCCGGCCTGGTCCTCGATGATGTCGTCTAAGAACCCGGGGCGGCTGGGTGTGTACGGATTCCGAAATCGCGCCGACTATTCCTACGACAAGCTCTCGATCGCCAATTCGACGGCCATCAAGGAAGACCGCGTCTGGGATATCCTCTCCCGCGCCGGGAAACGGGTCATCCTGATCGGTGTTCCCCAGACCTATCCGCCCAAACCGATCAACGGGACGATGGTCACCTGTTTTCTCACCCCGGATATCACCCGTCAATACACCCATCCGCCGGAGTTCAAAAAAGAGGTGGAGCAGGTGGTGGGGGAGTACCTGTTCGATGTAAAGGATTTCCGGTCGGAGCAGAAAGACGGGACGCTGGAGCAGATCCATGAGATGACCCGGAAGCGTTTCAAGCTGGCCCGGTACCTGTTGCACAAAGAGGACTGGGACTTTTTCATGATGGTCGAGATGGGGGTGGACCGCATCCAGCATGCCTTCTGGAAGTACATGGACAAGACCCATCGCAAACATAGTCCGGGAAACCCGTACGAGAACGCCATTTTCGAGTATTATCAATACGTGGACCGGGAGATGGGAGAACTGCTGAGTTTCGCCGACAAGAATACGACGGTCTTTGTCGTCTCGGACCACGGCGCGAAAAAGATGGAGGGCGGGATCTGTATCAACGAATGGCTGATCCGGAATGGGTACCTCACACTGTCCGAACAACCAGCCGCGCCGATGCCGCTCGCCAAAGCCAAGATCGACTGGGGCGGCACAAAGGCCTGGGGAGAGGGGGGATATTATTCCCGACTTTTCCTCAATGTCCGCGGCCGCGAACCCAACGGCGTGGTTGATCCGGCGCAATACGAAGAGGTCCGCGACGAATTAATCCGAAAAATAGAAGCGATTCCGGACGAGATGGGCCGTCCCATCGGCACGAGGGTCTATCGGCCGGAGCAGCTCTATCCCGTCCGAAAAGCGATCGCGCCGGATTTGGTTGTCTACTTCGGCGATTTGTCGTGGCGGTCGGTCGGTAGCGTCGGACTGAACGTGATTCACACCTTCGAAAACGATACCGGTCCGGATGACGCCAACCATGCCGAACATGGAATCCTCATCCTGGCGCCTCCTAATGGAACGTTGTCGTCGCACCGTCTGGACGGTTTGCAACTGATGGATGTCGCGCCGACGATCCTGCGGGTCATGGGCCTGCCGGTCCCGTCCGATATGGAAGGCCGCATCGTTTCATATTAAAGACCCCCCCCTAGTCTGCTCGGCGCTGGAAAGTCAAAGAAAAAGCGCGAAAGCAGGCTGTGAAATCCCTGGTTTCTGGGATTGACGCGAATGATGATCATTGTGTATAATCAGGGGGGCTACCTGTGCCGCCGACTTTGGCCGAGGTGCGGCGGGTGCAGCGCGAACCAAATCCGATGAAAACCATTTCAATTATTTTCCCGGCGTTTAATGAAGAAGCCAATATCCGGCATACGGTCGAGTCGGCCCGTCGCATACTGCCGTCACTGGCTGAGATATGGGAAATCATCGTTGTCAACGACGGTAGCCGTGATCAGACCGGTAAGATATTGAATGATCTGACGTTGGAATACCCGGAGGTCCGGGTTCTCCACCATCCGATCAACAAGGGCTACGGCGCCGCCCTCAAAAGCGGGATCCTGACCGCGAAGCACGACTTGATCTTTTTCTCGGACTCCGACGGCCAGTTCGACCTTAACGAGCTCTCTCGTTTATTAGCGTGGGTGGATGAATACGATATTGTGGCGGGTTACCGCACTCATCGTCGGGATCCCTTTTACCGTTTAGTTAATGCATGGGGATGGAAGATGCTGGCGGGGTTCTTGCTGGGGGTTCGCGTCCGCGACATCGATTGTGCGTTTAAGCTTTTTCGCCGTCCGGTGTTTGAACGGATCCAGATGCGCTCCGTCGGTGCGATGGTGAATACCGAGATCCTGGCCCAGGCGATGCGATTGAAAATGCGGATCAAGGAAGTCGGGGTCACCCATTTCCCCCGCCGCCACGGGCAGCCGACCGGCGCCAATCTCCGGGTCATTCTGAAGGCATTTCGCGAACTGATGAAGCTGTGGTGGAAACTCCGGAATGTTCCGGAAGGATTCAAAAATGATCTGGACGAGATTTCTAAATTGGGTTAAGCAGTCGCCCGATCGGGAAGCGATTGTAACCCCTTCCCAGCGGTGGACCTACGGCGAACTGTCAGTTGCGGCCGAGACCCTTGCGTTTCGCCTTCTTGGCGAGGGTGTCCGCGCGGGCGATCCGGTGGCTTTTTTTCTTCCCAACGGGTTCGACTTCGTCGCAACGTTCCTGGCCGCGGCGCGATCGGGCTGCGTTTCAGTACCGCTCAATGTGAACTATCAGACCGAGGAATTGACCTATTATTTACGCCATTCCGGCGCCCGAGTCGTGGTGACCGATGAAAAGAGACGGGCGCATCTTGAGTCCGTTCTGAAAGGTTTTGAGACCCCACCGCGGCTGGTTGTTCTGGAGGATGGGAGGGCCATTCACGCATCGCCCCTGCCGAGACCTCCTGCATCCGTAAACCCCGGCAGCCCGGCGCTCCATCAGTACTCGACCGGCTCGACCGGTGAGCCGAAGCCGGTCGTCCGAACGCAGGGACAGATCCTCTCGGAGGTGGAGCATTTCAGTCATGCCGTCAAGCCGGCGCCGGAAGACCGGATCCTGGCCGTCGTGCCTCTCTTCCATGCCCACGGTTTTGGAAACGCGCTGCTGGCGGCCCTGATGAACGGGGCGACGCTGGTCGTGCTGGAGAGCTTCAATCCCAGAGAGGTGTTGTCCCTGCTGGAGAAGGAACAGATCACGATTTATCCCGGCGTGCCGTTCATGTTCAAGCTGTTGACCGAGACGCGGCTTGCGGCCTCTCCCGACCTCTCCTCGCTTCGGCTGGTCTTCTCGGCCGGCGCGCCGCTGGATTCCGAGGTGAGCCGAAGTTTCCATAAACGGTTCGGCCTCTACGTACGGCAGCTTTACGGTTCAACCGAGACGGGATCAATCACATTGAATCTCGATTCCGATGCCGAGGCAACGCTGGGATCGGTGGGACGCGCGATGGCCCCGGCCGAGGTCCGTATCTTTGACGAGTCCGGAGGCCGTCTTCCGGCCGGCGAAGAGGGCGAGGTCGGCATCCGCAGTCCGGCCATGACGAACGGGTATGAGGGAAGTCCGGACGCGACAGCGGCCTCGTTTCGGGACGGTTTTTTCTTCCCCGGCGATCTCGGACGGATGGATGAAAACGGAAGACTTTATATCACCGGGCGCAAGACCTTCTTTATCAATGTGGGCGGAAACAAGGTGGATCCGGCCGAGGTGGAGCGGGTGATCGCGACGCATCCGAAGGTGGGCGAGGTCGTGGTGATCGGGGTAAAGGCCCCCTACGGCGGCGAACTGGTCAAGGCCGTCATCGTGGCGCGCGAGAAATGCGAGCCGTTCGAGATCCTCGATGCCTGCAAAGGAAAACTGGCGGAATACAAAATACCCCAGCAGGTTGTCTTTCGGGACGAAATTCCGCGAAGTCCGCTGGGAAAAGTACTGAGAAAGTATTTGGTCGAGGAGTTGATTGCGTGAACCTTCAACAAGAGGCATTGATCCCTCAGATTCAGGGAATCGTCGCGGAGAAGATTCTTCCCGGCCAACGGGCCGACGAAGTGGATGACAGGGTTCTTGCAAGTCTGGATTCGATCGGGCGGCTGACCCTGATGGTTGAGCTTGAAAACAGCACGAGCGTCGAATTAATGGGGCCGGATGTGGAGCCGGAGCTCTTCAGTTCGCTTGCCAGACTGGCTGAATTTGTGATAAAAAAGGCGGCGGGACAAAAGTCGGGCCCGTGAAGGCCGGCCAAATCCATATCCGGTTTCAGAGGAGATTTTAAGATGGTTAAAGGAGGCAGAAAAATGCAAGGTCGTATCTCTGTGTTGTTAACAAGGCTTTTTTCTTTGATCGTTTTGGGTTTGGTGATGAGTTGCGGCGGGGGAGGGAACAGTGA
>CAKKOZ010000131.1:23188-55038 GCA_919901335.1 Nitrospiria bacterium
GACGGAGACGCGCCGCAGCCGGCGCAGCCCGCTTTAATGGATTTCCCGAGCTCCGTGGCGGTGGATGCGGCCGGCAATCTGTTCGTCGCGGCCGAACGCAGCAACCGCGTTCGACGGATTGCGCCGGATACCAATCGTACCGTGACAACGGTGGCGGGCTCATCCGAGCCGGCGACGACCGTCGGTTATTCCGGTGATGGAGAGCCTGCCGTGCAGGCGCTCCTTGGACTTTCGGCTTATACGGAGGCCGCGGGCGGCGATAACCCGGAGCCGGGAGGCTCCTTGGTGTTCGATGCGGCGGGGAATCTCTACATTGCGGATACCTACAACCACTGCATTCGAAAGATGGTGCCCGGAATGGACGGCATCATTGGGGACAGTGATCCTCTCGAAGAGATCATCACGCGCGTCGCCGGGATTTGCGGTGAGAATGAGCATGGTCACGTGGACGGTCCGGCGCTTGAAGCCCGGTTTTACCATCCGCGGGATCTCACGTTCGGTCCGGACGGCCGACTGTATGTTGCGGATACCGACAACAGCGTCATTCGTGCGATTGATCTGACCGCCGGTACTGTTGTGACGGTTGCCGGTAACGGCTCCATCGGTTTCTCGGGGGACGGTGGCCCGGCCACGGAGGCGCAACTCCGGAACCCCTATGGGAACGCATTCGATTTGGCGGGGAATCTTTATATCGTGGATACCAAAAACAACCTAATCCGCATTGTCACGCCGTAGAGGGGATTTATATCAAAGGTGGATTTTAAAGGGAGGTTTTAAAATGAAGACGGCCGCGCGCAAGCTTTTATCAAATTTATGGATTGCCGGCGGTATTGCGCTGGTTTTGTCCGCCGCAATGCTTTCAAGCTGCGGCGGCGGGGGCGGCGGTGACGACGGTTCCACGGGTCCCGCAACCAGTCCCCTTCCCATCGAGAGTCCCCTTATAGCGAATTCCCCCATCCTTTCGGGTTCTTCGGGAACGATCGCCACGATCGCCGGAACGGGGGCCAAGGCCACGAACCAGATGGATGCGGATTCGGATGGGATCACGGATGATCCGATTCCGGCGATGGATGCCTATTTCGATCTTCCGCTCGATATGGCCGCGGGACCGGACGGCCGTATTTACCTCAACGACTGGAACGGCCATAAGGTGCGCGCGCTGGGTTCCGACGGCGCCGATAATTATGTCGCGTTCATCATCGGCGCCGGTCTGGAGGGCGACGCCTGCGAGGATATGAATAACGACGGGCAGATCGATTTGAATCCGGACGGCTCCTGCGTGGCCACCTCCCAACAATTGAACCATGCCACGAATATCGCGTTTGATTCGGCAGGGAAGATGACGGTCGCGGGATGGCACACCTCCAAAATCAGGCAGGTGGATCTGGCCGCGAACAAGGTGTTTGGTATTTGCGGAACCGGCGACCGCAAGTATGTCGGCGAGGGCATCCCGTGCAAAGACGCCGATGGGAACGATCAGGTGGCATTGGATCTTCCCTCGGGCGTGGTTTACGATTCGAACGGAAACCTCTTCATTGCGGACCAGGCCAACAACATCATTCGCCGGATCGGCGCGGCCGACGGCGTGATCAAGACGGTAGCGGGAAACTGTCCGGCGGAAAACACCTCATTCGGTTGTTATGATGGGCTGGGATACGACGGCGACGGCGGTCCGGCGACATCGGCCCATCTTAGAAACAATGTGGGCCAGGAAACCGATCCGCAGGGGAAGATCTCAATGGGTCCGGACGGAAGTCTCTATATTGCCGATACCGATAACAACGTCGTCCGGAGAGTTATTCCGGGATCCGATGGGGTGATCGGGGACGGTCCATCGAGTGAAGAGATCATCACAACAGTGATAGGCGATGGCACCGGGACAGCCGGCTACGTCGGGGAAGGTGTTCCGGCGTCGACAGCGTTGCTCTACGGCCCGCGAGATATCAAGGTGGCGCCGGACGGCACGATCTATATCGCCGATACGGAGAACAACTGTATCCGGAAGGTCTCTCCCGGCGCGGACGGCGTGGTGACCGGCGCTGACGATGAGATCATCACGACCGTCGCCGGGCGTTGCGGTCCGGACAGGGCCTTTGCGGGAGACGGAGGGCCTGCCGCCAATGCCGCGCTCAACTGGCCGTACGGTGTTGAGCTGGACGCCGCCGGAAACCTCTATATCGCGGACACCTACAACAACCGGATCCGCGTGGTGTATAAATAGTAATGAATTAATAGATCGAGATGGGGACGGATTTCAAATCCGTCCCCATCCATCGTAAAAAGGAGGCGTGATGGAACGAGCGAATCGGAATTGGATGAGGAAGATGGCCGTCGGAATTTTCGCGGCCGCGATTTTTATATCCGGCTGCGGTGGCGGGAGCAATGGCGGCGGAAGCACCGATGGAACGATCACAACCGTGACACTAACCGAGATTCAAACCAATATCTTTACGCCGCGATGTACAACGGCCTGCCATGAGCCGGGCGGGGAGGGGGTGAATCAGACCCAGCCGACTTCGAGTGTTCCGGACAGTGTTCCGCTGGACCTATCGACAAAAGAGGCTGCTTATGACAGTCTGGTCGGCCCGGACGGAATGGGAAGAAAAAGCGTGCAGAGCAAATGTGGGGATCTAGATGATCAACTCTGCGGTCTGCGTGTGGCCCCCGGTGATCCGGATGGCAGCTACATCATCCATAAACTTGAAGGAACGGATGTCTCGTTTGCGACGGATCCGATGCCCCGAAACTCCACGCCCCTTAGCCAGGTGGAAATTAGTATGATCCGGGATTGGATTGCGAATGGAGCGCTGAGTGATTAGGGCTGAAAAGTGCCGTTTTACGCCGGGCATGAAGCGGTCCGTTGGAATCTTTTTCGGGCTCCTCCTGTTCTATGGCGCCCCCGCCCAGGCCCAGGTCGCGATCCAGTTCACCGATGTGACCGCGGCGGCCGGAATCAAAAAGGGTGAGCAGTACTCTGCCGTGAATTTCCATAGTCTTGGGATTGACTGGATCGATTTCAACAACGACGGTCGGCCCGATCTCTTTGCCGTGAACGGTTTCAATAGGACGGCCCATCTTTATAAGAACCAGGGAAACGGCACCTTCCTTCAACGCGACGATCTCCTTCCAACGCTCCGGAAGGATCTGGATATGGGCGGCGCGGTTTTCGCCGATTACGACAACGACGGCGATGACGATATCTTCATCTTTACCGATTACAAGGGCTTCAGCCTCGTCGGGCCCAACGAATTCAGCGGTCCGCCGGATTTTCTTCTTCAAAACCAGGGGCCGCCCGACTACAATTTTGTCGACGTGGCCGCCACGGCCGGTGTTGATGATTTGTCCTCCCCGTCCCCGGCATTTGGACTGGAGGCCGGCCACCGATCCATGACGGGGGGCTGGCTGGATTATGACCGTGACGGCTGTCTGGATCTCTATGTCGGCCATTGGGTCCTGCAGTCGGATACGGTTGATGGACCGGACGCGGGGCCTGGAAGTATCGCGAATAAGGACCGGCTGTACCGAAACAACTGCCAGGGAGCGCCGAACACGACCTTTACAGATGTCACCGATCTGACTGGAATCTACCCCAATCCCGCCCCCAGCGATGTCGTTCCGCTCATGAGCGGTGCGGCGCCCACCGGCCTGTCTTGTACAGGGATCAACTGTTATTATCGCCCCACCCTGGCCTTTATCGGCGCCCATTTAAATTCACCCGTGGATGGCGGTCCGGCGGGCGACCTCGACCCGGACATGTACGTGGTGAATGTGCATGATTATGATCCTCTTTCATTTGACTTTATTTTTAAGAATAACGGTAATTCCACATTCACCGATGTCACCAGCGCCGGCGACAATCCCGCAGCGGTTCCCCCGGCCATTATCGGCGATGATGCCGGGGCCGGGATGGGGATCGACGTGGCCGACATTGATCTCGACGGCGATTGGGACGTCTATATGTCGGACATACTGGCCTCGCAGGATGAGAAGGCCCCGGGCAGCGCGCCGTACGGGAACGTTCTGTATATCAACCAATTCACACAAACCGGCCAATTGAAATTTGAGGATAATTCAATCGTCGAATCGGGGGTGGCGGGCGATTTCTCATGGGGTGTCAGCTTTCTCGATGCCGATCAGGACGGCGACGAGGACCTTTTTGTGGCCACGATCTCAGACAAGCCGAAATTCCTTTATCGGAATGACGGCGATTCCGGAACGGGCCATGTCGCATTTACCAATGTGATCGTCGGGACGGATCTCGATGATCCGACCATGAACCTGCGGGGGAGCGCCACCGCCGACTATGACGGCGATGGGGATCTGGACCTGATCGTGGTCAACCAGAACGGGCCCCTTCAACTATTTCGAAACGAGACCACGGCGGCCGGAAACTGGATCCAGATTCGGCTGGTGCCGGATCCGGCCTACAGTAACGGTGGAAAAAAAACAAATCGGAATGCGATCAACGCGTTGGTCAAGGTGTTTCGGGACGGGATACCCACCCTGATGCGGCAGGTGAAGGGGGGCTCCAGCGCGCATTCACAGGACAGCCTCCTACAGCATTTCGGCTTGGGAAGCGCAACGGCGGTGACGAAGATTGAAGTGTCCTGGCCGAGCGGCGCGGTGGATCTGATCTGCAATCGGGCCGCGAACCGGCTTTATGAGATCAAGGAAAACACGGCACAAGGCGTGACATGCCCCAGCGGGGATGTCAGCCAGCCCGATGCGGCCGGGGTCGTCATCGCCTCGACCGGGCAAGAAATTTCGCGAATTGATCTCTCCTGGACGGCGGCGACGGACGCCACGGGCGTGGTGGCCTATGAGGTTTACCGCAATGATCAATGGATTGCCAATCGGGCCGGGACCGATTTCACCGACCGGGCGCTGATTCCGAGCACGCCGTATTGCTATAAAGTGAAAGCGGTGGATGCGGCCGGGAATGTTTCTTCGTTCAGTCCCCCCACGGCGCCCTGCCCCACAACGCTTCCGGACATCACGCCTCCTGCGACGCCGACGAACCTGACGGCCGTTGTCGTCGGAACCCGCGATCTGGAATTAAACTGGGAACCCGCGGTGGATAATTCCGGTTCGCCTGTTCATTATCGGATCCTCCGTGGGGATCAAATGATCATGGAGCAGGACTTACTGGCCTATACCGATACCGACCTCGTTCCGGACACCAATTACTGCTATACCGTTATTGCGGTGGATGGCGCCGGACTGACCTCTTCGCCGAGCAATCCGGCCTGCGCCATGCCGGTTGATGCACAGAAACCCGAGCCTCCGACCGGTTTGACGGCGGTCGTGGTCGGTTCAACCTCCGTGGCGCTGAGCTGGACTGCGGCGGTGGATGACGTGGGGGTGGTCAAATACAGGGTGTATCGAGGGGCGGAGAATATCGGCGAACCGACCGAGACAACCTTTACCGATACGACTGTCTCCCCGGGGACGGCCTACACCTATACGGTCAGTGCTCTCGATAATGCCGGCAATGAGTCGTTTACCAGTGCGCCGGTCGAGGTGACGACCCCGGCCGCTTCCTCGGGCGGAGGAGGCGGGGGCGGTTCCTGCTTCATCGCGACGGCGGCGTACGGTTCGCCGATGGCGCCGCAGGTCGTTGTTCTCCGGGAGTTCCGAGATCGGTATCTTGTGTCCTCCGTCTTGGGACGGAGGTTCATCGAGTTCTATTATACCTATTCTCCCTCGTTGGCCGAGACGATCCGCGGGCATAAGGAATTGCAGGCGGGAGTCCGGTTGCTGCTGTGGCCGGTGGTGGGATTGGCCTGGTTTATCGTGAAGACCTCTTTTGTGGCAAAATGGGGAGTGATGTTCGGCCTGATGTTTGTCATTGCCCGTGTGACCTATTCATGGAGGGGAAGCCGATGAGGAATAATATCTTGAAGGGCGTTATTTGTGGATTGGCAGGGATACTCTTCGCGGTTGAAGGCTGGGCGGCGCCGTTTGCCTATGTGACCAACAATACGGCGGATGGGCTGGTCCATGTCATTGATACGGCGTTTACCGACCCTGCGGTCGACGCGGTTGTTGACAGCTTTTTAGTGGCCTCCGCCCCGGTGCGCATCCTTCTGTCGCCCGACGGCCGGAAGGCGTTTGTGTCCAATTCAGGGAGCGGTTCCGTCTCGATTGCGGATCTGGTCGCTTCCACCGTGACGGCGGTCAAAGTCGGTCTTAGTCCTCTCGCGCTTGCCGTGACTCCGGACGGCAAGAAGCTTTATGTCGTGAATAACGGGGGCGGGACGGTTTCGGTGATTGATGTCGAAACGGCGACGGAGGCGGCCGTGATCAATGTGGGAGGGGGGCCGAAGGATGTCAAGATCACTCCGGACGGCAAAACGGCCGTTGTGGTGAATGAGACGGACGGGACCGCCGTGATGATTGACACGGCCACGAATACCGCTTCATCGCCCGTCACCGTCGGAGATACGCCGGGCGCCCTGGAGATCACCCCGGATGGGACAAAGGCTTACGTGGCGAATTCCGGCACCAACCTGGGCTCGCCCACCGACTTCGTCTCGGTGATCAATCTCACCAACAATCAGGTATCTGCCATCAGCGTAGGGGATAAGCCCCAGTTTGTCGCCGTGACGCCGGACGGGACGCGTGTACTCGTGGCGAATGTTCTCAGCGACACCATTTCGATCATTGACACCACGAGCGACACGGTCCTTTGCCTGGTCGCCGTGGGTAACGGGCCTTCGGTTATTGTCGTGGATGCCGCCGGGACGCGGGCGTATGTGTCGGACACGCTGGCCGGCGCCGTCTCGGTGGTGGATATCGCGGGATGCACCGAGTCACCCCGCATCATCATCACCGGAAATGCACAGACGGCGGATCTGGCGATCACTCCGGACGGCGCCTTTGTTTATGCGGTGAATCGCGCCATTGATACGATCTCGGTGATCAGCACGGCGGACAATACCATCGCGGCGACGATCCTCGTGCCGACGGTTCAGGTGGGCCCAAACTCCGTTACTCCGGCCCCGTGGGTGATTGCGATGTCCCCGGCGGACACCGATGAAGACGGCTACGGGGATCCGGGCGATAACTGTCCAACCGTTGCCAATTCGGATCAGGCCGATGCCGACGGCGACGGCGCGGGGGATCTCTGCGATGACGAAGACAGCGATGGGGTGCTGGACATCAACGATAACTGCCCGACAACGGCGAATCCGGACCAGGCGGATGCCGACGGCAACGGCGTGGGAGACGCCTGCGATGTTACGGGAAGCGGCGGGGGCAGCAGCAACGGCGGTCTTTGTTTCATCGCCACGGCCGCATTTGGGTCACCGATGGAGCCCCAGGTTCAACTGTTGAGGGAGTTTCGCGACCGGATCCTTAACGCCTTTGCCCCCGGCCGCGCCTTCGTCAGGTTGTACGAGCGGTACTCGCCTCCGTTGGCCGGCTTCATCGCACAGAGCGAGGGCCTGCGGGCAATCGTTCGGACAATACTCTGGCCCTTGATTGGGCTGGCCTGGATCATGCTTGCGGTCCCCATCTGGGTGGTTCTGATGGGCGGGTTCGGACTGATTGGGTTGGGAGGGTTCCTGTGGTTCAAAAGACCACGATAGGGAAGAGCTTGATCCTATCGATTCTTCTTTTACCCATTGGGAATGCTGCCGCGCAGCCGGCCCAAACCGTCTCTCCCAATATCGTCCTGATCCTTACGGACGACCAGCGATGGGATACGTTGTCGTATATGCCCACGGTGCAGGCCGAGCTGGTTGAGAAGGGGATTATGTTTACCAATGCCTATGTCACGACGGCCATCTGCTGCCCAAGCCGGGCCAGCATATTGACCGGCCTTTACGCGCACAATCATGGCGTGCTGAGGAATTTTTCACCCAACGGTGGCGCGGTGTTCTTCAGGGATTCCTCCACCCTGGCCACCTGGCTGCAGAATGCAGGTTATAAAACGGCCCTGGTGGGCAAGTACCTTAATGAGTATCATAAGCTTTCTCCTTACATCCCTCCGGGCTGGGACGATTGGCGCGCCTTCGTGGCTGAAAAATACGAGGACTACGATCTGAACGAGAATGGCACCCTGGTCCATTATGGAACGGCAGAGGGCGATTACTCCACCGATGTCTTGGCCTCCAAGGCGGCGGAATTCATCAAGACCTCTCAGGGCGGGCCCTTTTTCCTTTATTTCAATCCTTTTGCGCCTCACCGTCCGGCCACCCCGGCTCCGCGCCATGTAGATCTCTACGCCACCCTCAGTCCCTGGAACACGCCCAGTTACAATGAAACGGATGTCTCGGACAAGCCCCAATGGGTTCAGGATCTTGAATTAATCGGCCCCACCACACAGAGGATCATTGAAGAGGAGCGTCAGAATCATTTGGAGTCGTTGCAGGCGGTGGATGAAGCGGTCGCGGCCATCCTTCTTGCCTTGCGGGAAATCGGTCAACTTGAGAAGACCGTGATCATCTTCACCAGCGACAACGGGCTTGCGTGGGGGGAACACCGCATGGATTTGACCAAAGGGTGCGGTTACGAAGAATGCCTTCGCGTGCCGATGGTGGTGCGCTATGACGGACTCACCGGCGTTCCTCGTGAGGAAGATCGGTTCGTTCTGAACATTGATCTTGCGCCTACCTTTGCGGAGCTGGCCGGAGCGACGCTGCCTTCCCCCGTGGACGGGAGGAGCTTCGCACCGCTCTTAGAGGGCTCGGCCACCGATTGGCGTGTTGATCTTCTGTTCGAGTACTGGTTGGATCAAGAGGAGAGCGGAGCTTATTCCAGAATTCCAGAATATACCGGAGTTCGGATGGCCGGATGGAAATATGTGGAGTACGTGACAGGGGAAAAAGAATTATATGATGAGATGACCGATCCCTATGAACTGACGAACCTGTCTGGAGATCCGGCGTATGCCACTGTGGAAACAGAGCTGGCCCAACGGCTCCCGGAGCTGAGGGCGGGACAGGCGGACCCTTCACCGCTTCCCACGGGCGGATCCGGCGACGACAAGAAAGGACCCTGTTTGATTGCGACGGCGGCCTACGGCTCGCCCCTTGCGCCCCATGTCCGGTTGCTGAGAGATTTTCGGGACCGTTACCTCCTGCCGATGGGTTGGGGCCGTGGATTTGTCCGGGCGTACGAACGCTATTCACCTCCGATCGCCGGATGGATCGAGCGGCATGAGAGTCTCCGGGCGGTCGTGAGGGCCGGTCTATGGCCGCTGGTCGGGCTGGCCTGGTGGTCTCTTAAGACTACGGTTTGGATGAAGATGGCGAGCTTCGCGCTGTTCGCCGCCCTTGTCGGAATCGTTATATGGATGCATCAAAAGCGGAGGGTTGTCCTATGAACCGGACGGCGCGTTTCATAGTCATCATAGCCGTCTTGATTCTCGGGCCTGTGATCGCCACGACGCCCGCCATGGCAGTAGATCCCCACGATCAAGCCCTTGGGGATCTACCAGCGAGCACGGCGAGCGAGAAGGGGAGGCTCCAGCCGGCTCTGCCGGTGGAGGGGGCGACGCAAGCCCCTGCAATAGAAGAGGTACGCGGCGTCTATTCCCTTCTCCGTGGAAACAAACCGGTCGAGCCGGGTGATTTTGATTCGCCCCATATCGCCGGGATCGTGGTCCGATCCCAGTGGAAGGCGATTGAGCCGAAAGAAGACGATTACCGCTGGGACTATTTTGACCACGCCATCGAAGAGGCGAAGAAGGCCGGCAAGACGGTGATGCTCAGCGTGATGCCGGGCGCCATGACGCCCGAATGGGTTTATGAAAAAGGTGCAAAGAGGTTCCATTTCAAGAGCCCCGGTCCACGCGGCGAGGGGGGGGAGCATTCGATGCCGATCCCGTGGGATGAGGTATTCTTAAAAGAATGGACGGATTTTATTCGGGCGTTCGGCAGGCGGTATGCCCATGAGCCCTCCGTTGTCTTTGTGGCGATGGCGGGCGGGGCTTCCACCTCGGTCGAGATGCATCTTCCGAAATCACCCGACGGTATTAAAAAGTTAGAAGAAGCGGGATACACAAAGGAGCATCTCGTGGCGTCATGGAAAAAGGCCATTGATGCCTGGGCCGCGGCCTTTCCCAATCAGGGATTGGGGCTTCCGGCGGCCGTGCCGCTTCGTCGCGATGGGGCGCTCGAAGCGATCATGGATTATGCCGTCGCGAAGCTGGGGCGAAGGGTTTATCTCGCCACCGGATCGCTCAGCGAGAAGACCAATTTAAGCGATCCCATGATCCAGAAGATCCGGGAATATGCCGACCGGGCGGGGATCGGTTTCCAGATGCTTTCCTCCGCGACGAGAGGGGGCGGGGAAGGGGGCCAGCGGGATTACTCCATGCGATCGGGGTCGGGTGGCGGGATGGGGTCAAAGTCCGGGACGAAAAAAGGCGGAATGGGCGGGGGCGGAAAGGGCCGGGAAGGGCGGCCCGGGGGAGGCGGCTTCAGTCAGCACATTGAGGATCTCCGGGCGGCCTTTGAGATCGGGATCAAGGCCGGCGCGAGTTGGATTCAGGTCTACCAAGAAGACATCAAGAACCCTTCTCATGAAGACGATATCCGATACCTGTCGGAACGGCTGAAAAAAGGGTAAAAGGTAAAAAATGGAAGCGGGACGTTTGGCGGGGAAAATCGTATCGGGTCTGTTTGTCATCGCCGTGCTCGCAGCCGCGGGCGGCTGTGCGAAAGGCAGCGGTGACTCCAACGGATCGGGGGGAGGCAGTACGGGAATACCGCGCGTCATCAATACCGATCCGGCCGATGGGGCGATTAATGTCCTTGTGAACAACTCGATCGAGGTGACCTTTTCGGAGCCCATGGATGAGGCCGCTGTGCAGGAGGCTTTTACGCTCTACAGGAAAAGCACAGATGAGCCCGTGACCGGAACAATTATCTATACCGACGATGTGATCCTCTTCACGCCGGATCTTCCTCTCGAGTACTCGACGGCGGCGAATCCTGTCACCTACGTCGGGACCGTCAGCACCGCGGCGAAGGACCTGCAAGGCCTTGCAATGGGCTCGAGCCACGTCTGGACCTTCCAGACCCAGCTTGAGCCCGATAAAGTGGGCAAGGACGTTCCGGTGACCAGTTACACAATCACCTACCCGGCGGGATTCATCGCGTTTAATTTTTCCTCCGGCCAGTGTTCCATCGGAATTGATGAGACGACGCCCCAGACCACGGTCTTCTCCACCTGGTATGATTCCAGAAACGATACCGGTAGCGGAAACCGGGACATCTTTTTCGCCGAAGGGACCGAGGATGTAGGCGGAAATTATACGTTCGGGGGGGAGAATGTCCGTGTCAATGATGATACCGGCGCGGCCGATCAGAAATTTCCATGCCTTGCCGTGGTCCCGGACGGGAATCTTTATATCGTCTGGGACGACGCGCGAAATGGCAATTCAGATATCTATTTCTCGAGGAGCTTGGACGGCGGGTCGACCTGGGATGACAATGTGAAGGTCAACTGGGATGACGCCACCAATACGGTTCAATCGGCTCCGGCGATTGCGGTGGGAGAAAACGGGATAATCTATGTGGTGTGGCGCGATGGCCGTGACGGGGTGGACAATATTTATTTCTCGAAGAGCGGGGATCAAGGGACGACCTTCGGAGAGAATGTCAAGGTCAACGATCAACCTCGATCCTTCTTCGGCCATACGCATCCCTCCATTGGTGTGAGTCCGGATGGTTTGATTGCCGTCGTATGGAGAGACAACCGCAACGCGACGAATCCGGACGCCGACAACACCTCCGACATTTATTTCGCGAAGAGCACGAACGGCGGCGTCTCGTTCGACGCCAATCTCAAGGTGAACGACGACCTTATCGAGGATGACGATGGCAACCTGGTCGTGAATTCAAACAACACCTTTCAGCATGATCCCACGGTCCGCGTTCAGTCGAACGGCAACATCCTGGTCGCCTGGGTGGATCTTAAAAACCAGGGGAACGCCGATATCTACTTCAGCCGGAGCACCGATAGCGGAATCAGTTTTGAGCAAAACATCCGGGTGAACGACAGCGCCAACATCGCCGGTGAGGATATCCCCAGCATGGCCGTGAACTCCAACGGAACGATTGTGATCGCCTGGCAGGACTCCCGCAAAGGGGATCTGGATATTTACATGGCGCGGAGTTACTATCTCCTGGACGGGCAACTGGCCTTCGGCGTTAGTCAGAGAGTGAATGGCGATTATGTTTCCTCCGGCTTCTCGGACTCCACCCGCCAGTTCGACGTCAACGTCGCGCTGGATGGTCTGGGGAATGCCTATTTAACCTGGGCCGATCAGCGCTGGTCGCCGACCCCCGATGCCGAGCAGAGCCCCGGCGATATCTATTTTTCCAAGGTCACGCCCGCCGCGCCCTGAGAGGGCTGAACCCCTTCCCAAAGATAGACTTTCGCCTCATAACTTTCGTAGACGATCTTCGCCCTACGCGTCAGCAACTCGATCACGGACGGATCATTCGACGCCACGAAGGCCGAGAAAGGCGCGGCGATGATCCAGACCCGTCCGGCCCGATTCAGCGCGTCTTCAAATTCATTTCGGTTGCGTATCACCGGGATTCCCGAGAACCGGTCGCTCAGAATCGGGACGGCGTACCCGGTGTTGTAGACGACGCGCTGGGCCAGAAGGGTATCCATAAAGTAATCGCCCGAAAGCCCCGTGTAGTGCTCGAAGGCATGCGGAATGATCGGAATCACCGCGTCTCCGGGCCGAAGCCGCTCCCGGACGAAACGGCTCGGGCCGCGGTAGTCAATCCCGTAGACGCCGTATCGCGTCAACTGGATCGGGTGTTCCGGCGAGCTTCCGAGCCGGTAGAGTTTCAATCCCAACCCGCTGCTCGATGCCACGAGGAGCGCCGCGACGATCCAGAAGCCTGCCCGGCCGAACCGGTCGGGGAGCGGGCCGTCGGATCGGGAGCCGAGCGATGAAACGGCCTCGGAAATCTTCAGGACGACGCCGGAGGCCAGGAGAATCAAGAGCGGCTGGAAAAAATAGGCGTAGCGGCCGGCGGAAGCCGAGAGAAAATTAGTGTAACAGGCGATCAGTGCGATCAGCAGGACCGCCGTGAAACGAAATCCAGGCCAACGCCAACAGAAGGGGATCCCCAGTAGCATCAGAACCGTCAGGCCGGCGTGGTTCTCGATCATGAGAAAATTGGTCAGGTAGTAGAATGGATCATACATGGGATTCAAAAAAAACGGCGTGGGGAGGCCTACCTGACTTAAGCCCGATCCGACCGCAAGGTACGGCGCGGTCGAGAGTATCCGATAGGTCTGCTGAAGAATGATCACCAGAAAAACGATTCCCAGAGATCGCCAGAGGAGGCGGTCCTTCAGCCAGCGTCCATCGGCCGGGTGCATCGCGATCAGGGCCGCACCGAGAGCCGGGAGGATGAATCCCGTTCCTTCCCATGACAGATAGGTCAGCACGACTCCGGCCGTCGCCCACGAGACGAAACGGCGATCGAAGGGATAGGTCTTGGCCGCTTCATAAAAAAGGTAGAAGGTGAGCAGCGCGAAGAATTGCGTCTGCTGGGGATAGAAGGCGTTCCGGGCCCATTGAACGGACCAGGGGATCAGCGCATAGATCAGGGCCGCGAGCAGTCCGGTTCGTCGGTCGAAAAGACGCGTCCCGACCAGGCCGATCAATAGAATCGTCGCGGTGCCGAACAGCGCGGCCGGGAGCCGCACGGCCCAGTCGGTCCAACCGAACAGGCCGGCCGACAGGGCGATCGGGTAGGGAATCAGCTCATACGTCGTCAGCGCCTTGTCCACCTGGCCGATCACGGCATGCGGATAGCCGGAGGTTAAAACGCCCCGGGCCATCTTGATCATGCTGACTTCGTCATGATTCAAGGATTCGACCCCCAGGTCGTGAATCCGGAGCCAGAACCCCCCGAGGAGTATCACCGTCCAGAGCGCCGCGACCCCGTAACGTGCCAGGACGGCCGTGTTGACCGCCGTCCGTTTTCGATCTCCGATCTCCCGCGGCCCGGGTGGTTTGATCCAAAGAAAGATCTTCATCGCGAGCAGTGCCGAGATAAGGCCGACCGCGATCGCCGGCCGAAAAGGCCAGTCGGCATGAAAACGGACGTCGTACCTCAACAGCCATAAAAAGAGCGCGGCCGCGATGATCACGCCGTGTCCAAACGCATCCCGCGCGAGTGCACGGGAGAGGTCGGCGCCGGTCCATCGGGCCTGAAGCCGGGCCGATCCCCACCAGAGAAGGCCCGCGCCGGCCAGAAACCCGATCATGACGACGGCCGCGATCAGTACATTCCGATAAATCCGGCGCGACGGGAGCTCAAGCCGGTTCACCTGCTTTCGAAGCGGTCCCCAGGGCTCGGCGCCGTAGGGCGCCAGTACGACCGCCGGCTGATCGCCCGCATGCCATGACGCGTCGCTTCTAAACGGCCGTAGAGAACCGTCCGTCATGACGGCCAGTCCATCCAGGACCCATGCCGCCGTTCTTTCGTCGGCTCGGACATGGATGAGAACTGAATTGGCGCCGGAACGGAACAGAGGCGTCACGGGATAGAGATCGAGAACGGCCGATCCGGTATTTTTCGTCGCGATCAACACATCGTTGATGACGACTTCATAACTTCCGGCAGCCGCCATCTGCAGCCAGACCGCCTTCGGACGGCCTTCCAGATGGATCTGTTTTTCAAAATAGACTTCCCGTACGGTCGGGTCCGATGGTCCGATCCAGTATCCGTCGGGCCGGGATTGAAATATCCGGGGTTCGGTATCCAGCGGCTGAATCGTTGGAGTCGGCTCCATCGGTTCGGGCGGCTTTGCGCGGTTCCAGAGGACATCGTCCAGTTCGACGTCGTACCACGACGCCGCGCCCGGGACGCCTTCCGGAATCGGCGCGACTTTCCAGGTGTCGTCCGATACGACGTCCCGCCAGTGATCCGTTTCATTCCGATAGGCCGCCCGGACCAGAAGCTGCGCGGCCCCCGGGTAACTCAGCCGGCCGACCCTGACCGCGATCACATTCTTGCCCGCGGTTAAAATGCGCGTCAGGTCATACAGGCCCGTTACGCCGGTCGAGACAAATGTTTCGGCTCCGACCGGTTTGCCGTTGACGTAGAGTTCGAACGAATCGGTTGCGGCAAGCTGAATCCAGCCCTGTTTGACGCCGGAGGGGATGAAGATATCCTTTCGGAAATAGGCATTGGGCGATGAAGACCCGATCCAGCGGGCCCCCGCGAAGTCCGGATCGTACTGGGGCGGCAAGGGGGCGATGAACGTGCGCCAGGCGAAGAACCCCAGGAGCAGGCTGCAGATCGCGACGAGCGCGACCGCGACGCGTCCTTCCCGGGTTTTGATCCATGACCTAAGATTGAAGGGGGAGTCCATTTGGTTTAAATCCCGGCCAGGCTGGCGAGCGCGCGGAAATTTTGTTGGCGGTCCATCTGAAGGGAGAGGCGGTAGTAGTTTCGTGCCTGTTCAAATTCTCCGAGTTTCTGATAGCCATCGCCCATATTGGCATAGATCTGGGCCAGAATCAGGCGATTGGAAACGCGTTGTGTTAGCCGCTGGTTCATCTCGATCGCTTTCCGGTACGAGGACTGGACATAGTAGGCCTGGGCCAAATAGTAAAGGGGTTGGATCTGACTCGGATTCTTTCCCATTGCGTCTTCCCATGCCGCCGTGGCCGAAAATGTCTCCCCGTCGGCATACTGTTGCAGGCCCTTCTTTATCGCCAGCCGCGCCGCTTCTTCGCGTCCGATCCGGGAGGTCGTCGCTTGTTCGGCGGCCCGTTGGTACTCGAACCGTGCCAGGGAGTCATTGTCCTGGTTCTCGAACCGGTAACCCTGGTAGAGATGGTATTCTCCGGTGTCCGTTCTTCCAAGACCGGCGTGGAGACCGCCGATCCGACGAAGGCTCTCCGGGTCCGATGGATACCAGGCATCCCATACGGCCGCCTTCTGATAACGGCTTGCGGCCTCGACCGATCTCCCGTGAGACATTGCGATCTCGGCCTGTCTCAACTGCGCCTCGGCCATCAGCGGCCTGAAGACGAAAATCAGAAGCAGAAGGCCGTAGGCGGCCGGGGTGGGCAGGAAAATCTGCCGACGAGCTTCATGAACCGGAAGCCGTGCGGCCGCCGCGAGGATCATCATAAGACCGCCGGCCATCGCGCAATACCAGCCGATTGCGAGGAACTTCCACGCGCTTCCCAAACGGTCCGGGACGGTCTCAAGATTCAGACCGGGTCGGAAATCAGGCTCCGATCCGCGGTTGGGTTGAAGGTAACGGTTCGAGAAATGGAGGATGTTGCGTTGCTGCTCGTGTTCGAACGCCAGCGCGCGCAGCCACCCCGGTTTTCCATAGGCGACCTGCAGCGGAACCGTCAGCACAAGAAGAAACAGTCCGGCGGCCATAAAGCCCGAGATCTTCGGTCGGGAGCGGAGCCATGAAATGAGACCGCCGATGAGAAACAGCCCGGCCGCGGCGCCATATGAGATCAGGCTTGGACCGATGGATTCGGCGAAGTCGCCCATCACGGGCAGGGCAAGGCCGCTCCGATCCGGTCCCAGGGGGAAATCCAGCCATGCCGCGGGCAGCCCGGCTGCCGCCAGAATGAAGCCGATCATAAAGGGGGCTTTTCTCATCGATGCGTCTACAGCTTCCCGGCTTTCTGCATCACCGATGGTTTGAGGAAGCTCAGTCCTTCCCGGACCAGTCTTACTTCTTCATCCGAAAAGGTCTTCAGACCGAAAAGAACGCCGAGATAGAGCAGACCGGCCAGGCCGATTCCCGCCACTCCCCATGCGATCGGAAGCCCTTGGGTCAGATAGAGCACGATCCCCATCACCAGACTTCCGACCATCGGCCTCCACAGGATCCGCCCCAATCGGAGCGGATTCCCGGATTGTCTGAGGGCCACAATCCCCATCCCGAGGACGGCTGTCTCGCTCAAAACGACCGACAGGCATGCACCGAGATAACCGAAAAATGGGATCAGGATGAGATTCAGCAGTATACGAAGGATCAGGCCTGCGCCGACGGTCCAGAGAAAAAGCCGCTGCAGCCCGATCGCCGTGAAGACAAAGGGGAAGAGCGTGGATGCAAACAACGGGACCAGGGCGATGCTCAGGAGCTGCAATACCGGTACGGAGGCTGCATACTTCATTCCGAGCAGATGGATCACCAGCGGTTCGGCCAGGATCATAAAACCGGTGGCGGCCGGAAAACTCAAGAGGCAGAAAAACTTGAAGCCCCGTTCAACCGCCTGCCGAAATCGGGAGGGATCTTCCCGTCCCAAGCGGGCATACATCGGGAACAGGGGCAAGGCCAAAACGAGCGGAAGCAGATTAAAGGCCATGAGGATTCGATACGGGCCGCTGAACAGGCCGACCGCCCCGACGCCGGCCAGCCAGGTCAGCATGAGAATGTCCACCTGCCAGGCGGCCTGACGAAGCACCATCCCGCCGCCGAGCGGGACGGCCGCCCGCAGCAACGATTTCCAGAGCGGCGGGTTCAATGTCATCCGGGGACGGGTGTAACGGAGGCGGATCAGCCAATAGTAGAAGAACCATAACAGAACATTGGCGATCAGAAAGGCCGGGATGATTCCCCATAACCCCAGTCCGGCTTTCAGGCCGCCGTACACCAGCGCCAACAGCAGAAGTTTATGAAGGATGTAGCCCAGGGCATTGTATTCCATTTCCTCATAAGCCCGGAAGACAGCGGTGTATCCGGCCGAGTGGAACAGGGTCAGCGCGGCCAGGCCCATGACGATCGTCAGCGCCTTGACCTCCGGCGAGAGTCCCAGGAAGGCGACCACGAGGATCATCACCCCGGCGGCCGCTCCGGAAAGAATCCAGATGAGGGATTTTGCCGCCGCCAGAAGTGTGGGCACGGCGTTGCGTTTCGTGGTCATCTCACGGGTGAGGATGTTGCTCAAGCCGAAGTCGGCCAGCAACTGGAATATCCCGGCGAAGGCGGCGATAAATGAAAAGGTCCCGAATTCATCCACCGAGACGGTCCGGGCGATCAAGAGAAGGGTGACCAGGTGAAGCAGGCCGCCCGCCACCTCGGCCACCACGCCCGAAAGGGCGTTCTTCACGATTCGCTGCGACTGTTTCATCCGCCTACTTCCAGATGCCGCCGGCCATTTTTTGCAGTGCGGCATACTTCAACGGCCGCTCATGGCGCGCGTCGGCGAGCGACTGTTGGAGGTCGAGGCGATGCGATTCGGCCTCTAAAACGGCCAACGGCCCGACCAGACCCTGTTTCCGCCGGGCCCGAACTGATTTCAACTTGACCTCGGCCTTGAGGATCTCCTTTTCGATCACGCTGAGCCGGCCTTCGACTTCGTGGATATCGGCGTAGGCCCGGGCGATCTCATTCCGGATCGTCTCCCGGACGGCCGAAAGGCGGATCTCCTCGGCCCTCAGTCTTGTTTTGGACTCGATCACCCCGGCGCGATAGCCTCCAAAATCATAGAGCGGCAGTTCCAGCTTCAGGAGCGCTTGAAAGTAGTTGTTGCCTGGGAGACTGAAATCGTCCGCATAGGTGTAGCTGCTCTGAAGGGCCAGGGTCGGCCATCGGTGCGAGCGGTCGGTGAGCAGATCGGTTTGGGAGCGGTCCAAGAGGCTCTGTTGTATCCCGATCTTCGGATGGGCCTGTTCGGCCCGCTCGAACAACCGGCTCAGAGGGGGAAGTTCCGGAAGCGGGGGAACCGTTCCGTCCAGCTCGATCTGATCGGGATCCGAAAGGCCGACCTGCCGAGCCAGATCCGCCCTTGCCTCCTCCTCGGCCGCCTTCGCCGCATGGAGCACTTCTTGATGCATCGCGAGATCCGCCTGGGCCAGCTCCGTTTCGTGAGACGACCGGAGATCCAGGCCGATCTCGGCCTGAATCACGGAGAGCTGCTGTTGCGACCCCCGGACCCGATTCTCGGCGAGCCGAACTTTTTCCATTTTCCAGAGCGCATTGAGGTAGGATTCCGTGACATCGTAGATGATCTCCTCTCGCGTCTGGATCTCGGAAAAGGCTTGTCGGCGTCTTTGGGTTTCGGCCGATGCCAGCGAAGGGGCGTTCATTCCAAAGAAGCTTCCTTCCTGATAGATCGGGTAGTTGAAGTCCACCGTCAGGGCCGCGTACTCTCCGAAGAGGATCCGGCGATTGACGATCTCGGCCTCCGTGACGTTAAAGACCGAGAAAGGGCTGGTCGGTTCTCCGCTGAATTCGACGGCGCTTAAATGCAGGTCTAAACGGGGAAGGAAGGCCGCCTTCTTCTTGAGAAGGGTCGCCTCGGCCGATTCGATCTCGATCCGGGCCAGTTTCAGAAGAGGACTTCGATCCAGGGCCTGTTGGAGACAAAGGTCGAGATTACAGACGAGCGGCTCGGCGTCGGCCGGCCGGGGTGTCCAGAGGAAAAGAGCCGGAAAGACCAGCGCGGCCGCAACCCCGACGGCTGTCTTCCTATTTTTCGGCACGAAGCGACTCCGAGCGGACGAGATCATTCTCTTTCAAGTGAAATTGGCCGATGGTGACCACCACATCGCCTTCGTTCAGCCCTTCGAGAATTTCGGTCTGATTCTGCGCGACCCTACCCGGTTTGATTTCACGAAGGTGGACTCGGAGATCCCGGCCCACGGCGAAGACGGTCGGCCGGTCCCCAACGGAATTCACCACCGCGATGCTGGGGACGGCGAGCGCGGCTTTTTGCCATCGGATGCGGACGAACCCGGTCATTCCCGGTTTGAGCCGCAGGTCGGGATTGGCCAGTTTGACGTAGGTCGAGAAGGTGCGGGTCTTGGGATCGATCTTTGGATCAATTGTGACGACCCAACCGGAGAATCGTTTGGTCGGATAGGCGTCGTACGTGACCTCGGCCGTCTGGCCCAAATGGATCGAGCCGATCTTTTCTTCACCGACGTGGGCCACCATCAAAATGTGGTCCAACGCGCCCAGCGTCAGCAGCGGCTGGTCCGCCTTTGTGCTCTCGCCCGGGTTGACCGCCCGCTCCAGCACGACGCCGGTGACGGGGGACCGCAAGGAGGTATTTTCCATGTCCCATTGGGCCCGGGTCATCGCCTCCTGCGCCATCGCCTGTTCCATCCGGGCCGTGGCGACCCCGACTCGGGCCTCCTCGACGTCGAAGGCCGACCCCATTCCTTGCGTCTCGAGGGAGGTCAACCGCTCCAGTTGACGCACGCCATGGTCCAGCTGGGTCTGGGATTTCTCCACGCCTTCCCGCGCGGTGTTCAGCGCCGCTTGAAAGAGACGGTCATCCCACTGGATGAGCTGGTCGCCCTCTTTGACGATGCTTCCCAGATCCACGGGAACCTGGAGAATGCGGCCGCTGATGCGGGCGGTTAAGGTCACAGTCGCGATCGGTTGTACCTCGCCGCCGGCCCCGATGATCTCTTCGATCGGGGCGACCCGCGCCGGAGCCGTCTCGACCGGCATGGCCGTGTTCAGCAGCCGGGCTTTCTGAGGATCGGTGCGGATCATATGTCGGGCGGCCTGAAACAAAGCGAAAACCACGATCAGCCCGGCCATGATGCCCCACACAAGCGGTTTCCTTGCCATCAGTCGGTACCCTTTCTTTTTTGTCTGACAAGCAACAGCCAAACCACCGGCGTCAGGACCATCGCCTCGGCCGCGGCCCACGCCCAGTTGTGCAGGCTGAATATCTGGCCCAGACCCTGGTGCCTTGGCCCGACGAAAAGGCTGACCGGGGACCGGAATCGTTCCAGGGTAAAAGGGGCGAGCCAGGGGACCCCGTAGGACGGGCTGAATCCTAACACCGGACCGGTGAAAAAGTCCACTACGGAATGAGAACCCACCGCCGCCAGGCCGATCAGGACGCTCTTCCAGTAGCCCGGTTCGATTCGCCAAAAGGACGCGGCCACGACTGCCGCGATGATAGCAAACGCAAGGGAGTGTGTCCAGCCGCTATGATGGCGGTTGGGGTCGCCGGTCATCAGCCAGCTGATTAAAAAGTCCATGTCCGGCAGATTGGCCAGCAGCACGAAGACGGCGGCCTGTGGGGTGAGGAGCCTGCGATGGATCGGCGCAACCGGTCCCGGTTTTGCGGACCGCCATAGGAAAAGGGAGAGACCGATCAGCGTATGTCCTACGGGTGAGGCCATCGGGATGGATTCTTATTCGTATCGTTTCATGACGTTGAGGAACCGTTCCCGGTCAACCCGGCCGTTTCGTTCGATCAGTCCTTCGTAGATCACCTCGATCTTTCGGCAGAGCCGCTCCCAATCAAACTGATCCCGGACGGTCTTCTTCGCCTGGTCACCCAGCCGCGCGGCCAGTTGCGAATCCCGCAGAAGGGTTAGAATGGATTTCCCCATCGCTTCCCAGTCGTGATCCGGGACGATGATTCCATTGTACATGTTTCGAAGCCCTTTTGCCGATCCCGCGAAAGAAACGATGGGCTTTCCGGCCGCCATGTAGTTCAGCAGTTTGACGGGATGGCCGGGGCAGTCCGGTCTCGGCACGACCGCGACGGCGGCCATGGCCAGATAATCGGGAAGATCCTCAAGCGGGATAGGTCCGGCCCAGATCACCTGCTCCGAAATCCCCAAGGCCTCGGCCCGTGCCCGGTGTTCCTTGAGGAATGAGGCGTCCACGAGGTTGCCGACGACCATCAACCGGGCCCCAGGCTCTTCCTGAAGCACGACCGAGAAGGCGCGAAGAAGATAGTCCACCCGCTGAAACGGATCGAGTGTGCCGGTATACATGACGATGGGATGCGGCCCGATCGGATAGCGGCTCCGAAGCCGGTCGGGGCGGGGGTTCTCGAACATCGCGGGCTTGACGCCCGCCGGCACGAGGCTCAACCGGTCCGGCCGCACGCCCTGTTTTTCAAGGAAAGCGAACAGTTCTTCCGAAACGGCCGTAATGTGGTCTGGAAAGACCGGCACCCAGCGATCCAGCCCTTTAGCGAGCCATCGTGCGACGAAGGCCGGTCGGATGAACCCGTAACCGGGCAGCTCGTCCGACATGGTATTGACCGCATTATACAAAAGCGGAACGCCCATGATCGCTTTCGCGGCGATGCCGATCAGCGCTCCCTCGTAGTTGTGGGCATGGATCAACTGGATTCCTTCGCGCCGGATCACACGGCAAAGCCGGATCAACAGGAAAAGATCCAGGAGGGGCTTGTCCAGCGTCGGGCCGACGCGGACCGTACGGGTTTTTCTCAAGCCCCGGATCCGGTGGACGCGGACTTTTTCATCCACGGGAAGATCCTGGCCGAAGGGGTAGGTCACGATATGGATGCGATGGCCGGATCGGGCCAATGTTTCGGACATTTCACGGATGCTGGCGGGCGAACCGTAATTGGCGGGGAAGGGGCAGGCTGCGACCATGGCGATCGAGTAGGGTTTCATGCGGCATCCGGCCTGTTCGGGGTTCGGAGAAATCCGTTGGGATCGGTCATTCCGCATACTGGAGGTAGGGGCTTGCCGCGTCCCGGGAGATGATCCGGGCCGGGACGCCCGCCACGGTGCAGTTGTCCGGGACATCCGTCACCACGAGGGAATTGGCCGCAATCACGACATGGTTGCCGATCTTGATCTCCCCCAGAACCTTGCAGCCCGCACCGAAATAAACATTGTCGCCGACGATCGGGGGATGTTTTTTACCCCGAATATTTCCGATCGTCACGCCCTGGTTCACCGTGCAGTTCTCGCCCATTCTTTCCGTGAGGACGAAGATGCAGGAGAAATTATGGATCACGAGGCCTTTTCCGATGGTGCTGTAGACATGGAGGTTGATCCCGGCGCCCAGCATCACGGCCATGTTGAGAAGCGAATAGATGAAGAACATCAGCTGCCGCAGGACGGGAATCCGGATGCTCTTGGACCAACGTCCGAACCGATAGACCCCTACGGCGATCGTCCCCAACTGGAGGTTGACCTTGACGTATTTCCGGAAGAAGGTCTGGTCTTCCGGCCTCACCACATAGGCCGTCCGCTTTCGTCGGATATCTGCCCGGATGTTCTCAAACATCGTCAGTCTCGATTATAGGGTCTCGCTGGGTATCTACGAGGGTGAGCCATACGGTTTCTCGCGGCCCTCTTCACGGGAGACGATCCGCGCCGGAACGCCCATGACGGTGCAGTTGTCGGGAATGTCCGTGATGACGACCGAGTTGGCCCCGACCACGACGTTGTTCCCGATCGTGATATCCCCGAGGATCTTGGCGCCGGCGCCGATGTAGACACCGTCCGCGATCCGCGGCGGCCGGGGAGTCCCTTTCCAAATGTTCGGCCGGATGCCGCCGATCGTGACCCCCTGTTGCACGGTGCAGTTCCGGCCGATCATGCCCTCGGAGATAAAGATGCCGGAAAAATTGTGAATGACAAAGCCTTTCCCGATCTTGGCCCGCGCCGGAATATAAACGCCGGCGCTGACGATGACGACGGCCTTCGCGAGGAGATAGATCAGGAGGAGGAGGTGCTTGACGAGGGGGATCTTTAACTGGACGGCCCAGTGGCCGAAACGATAGGTGATGACCGCCAACGCTCCTAAATCCATCAGATTCCGAACGTGGCGTCCAAACCAGCCATGGTAATTATGGTATAAATCCCTTTTGCGTGCCAAATCCGCTTGGATGTTCTCTAACATGCCATGCCGTTGGAAAATACAAATCGGTGGTTGCGTTTCACGATAAGTAGCGTTCCGGAAACTTTTCGGTAATGAGGATCGTGGGTAACTGCTTGTTGAAGATGCGATAGGAGCGGTACAGGAGGGTTTCATCCGGCGCCATCTTCATCACGGAGGAGAGATCGCCCACCGCTTCTCGGCCGTAGGTGATGAGTTCACGATAGGTTTCCATGCGTCGGTCCCGCAGAATCTCCCCCATGCCCAGTCGTCCCTGCAACAGCTCTTCCCGTAACTCCTCCCACAGCCTGTCCAGCCGGATCAGGCTTTCCGCAAATGTATACGTTCGACCGCTGTCCAATCCGCAAAGCAGCACTTGCCGCTTCAACACGGACGCGCCTTTTGTAATCTCCAGTTCGGGAACGTCCCGGTCGATGACGGTATCTCCCTGAAAGAGCAGCTTGATCTGAATGGGCTCCCAAAGATAGGCTTCCAGGAATTTTGTGACCGTGCCATCGGTGGCCAATAAGGCGCGGAGAAAGGGCGATATTTTTTCGAAATTAAGCCCGTTTGAAGAGGGTTCCGGACGCGCTTCTTTCTTGTGAAAACCGCGAATGGGGTCGAATCGGTATTCCTGTTTCCTGCTCATGTCACCCCGTTGAACCGCTTGGAGATTTGATTGCATGATGATTATTGTTAATAATATACCACTGAATAGAGGGTGCGTCAACCCCTGAAAACATGGATTTTATTCAATGTAGCCAAGGCCCTTGAGGCGTTCTTCGATCTTGGAGGATTCCTCGTCCGAGTATTCGGCGCCCGGTTCCTGTCCGGGTTCGCCTTGAGCCGTTTTTTGATACCGGATCGGATGTTTGTCCATAAAATCAGGACGGATGAGATCGGTCAGTACCCGGCCGTCCATATCGTCCGGAACGGGAAGACCCAGGAGATGCAGTAAGGTAGGCGCAAGATCAATGATGCCGGCCTGATTGACCCGATCGCCCTGCTTAATCGCCTCCCCCTGGATGATCAATGTTCCTTCCAGCCGGTGTGTTCCGCTCCATTCCGAGCCTTTCGGCGGTTTTCTGTCCCGGATCACGACCACGGGCTCGTTTCGGTCTTCAGGAAAGCTCGGTCGTGTTGCGAAGGCGTCGTCACTCCACCAGTCCAGGGTTAAATCGGGTGCCTGATCGGCATACGGTCCCTGATAGATCTCATCGCGGTGGTAGACCCGTTTGATGACCGGTTGGGCGGTGCGCGGGTCCTTTAGTTCGTACAACGACTTGCTGATTTTATCGATCAGGGTTTTGTACTCGTGCGGTTCGACAATGCCGGAGGGCCTTGCCCCTTTAAGATTGATCCAGATGTTCGGCGGCGAGGCGAGCATTTCACTGCAGTAGGCCTTTGTGGAAGACCAGTCAATGGCGGCGAAAGAGGTGGAAGATGTTTCGACCTTTTGTCGGAGACGGGGGAATAATCGGGCCAGGGCGCTTTTCTGTCGGGACGATAAGGAGCCGCGGAGGAGAGAGTCGACCCGTCGAAGTAATTTTTGGATCGCCCGTTCAGGCGACCAGCGATTAGGATGGTCGCGATACTTCAGCAGGCCGAGCTGCGAGAGGTGTCGGTTGAGGTAGACAAGCCGATCGGATATCGGTCCCGCGCCGTGATCCGAGACCACGACGACCGTGGTTTCCTTCGGAAGTCGCTTCATGAACCGGCCGATCGCGTCGTCCATGCGCTGGTAGACCTGGAGGATCGTCTTACCGTAAAGGGAGACGCCTTGCGGATCGTGCAGGAAATGGTGCGGGTCCATGTAATGCCAGAAATAATGCTGGGCCGTGTCCACCGATGTGTAGGTGAACATCATCACGTCGGCCGGATGTTTTTCGAGGAGATACAGGCCGGCCTCGGTCCATTGCCGGTCAAGCTTTTCGATCTCGGCCAGGACCTGATCCCGCCGCTCATCGGTGGACATGAATCCGAGATATCGGATATCCAGGCTGATCTTCCCGATGGCCTGCTCGAGCTCTTTCCGCAAGGACGGGGGATGGATGAACGGACTTTCCGGCGAAGGGGTATCCATTCCGGAGATCTGGAACCCGTTGACCGGCTCCGGCGGGTAGGTGAACGGAGTATTCATCACGCCGACGGTATAACCGGCGTCCGAGAGGATGCGCCAAAGGGTCCGGGCCTTTCGCGACCCGGCGTTGGTATACCGCAGCGTGTACGCCCCGGGTTGCGGCTCGACGAAATGGAACAGACCGTGCTTTCCTGGATTCTTCCCCGTCATGAACGACGTCCATGCCGGGGGCGTGATGGGCGGAAGGGTCGAGGACAGCGCGCCGGACGCGCCGTCTTTCAGTAGACGGTCGAAGTGAGGCAGCAGGCCTTGCTCGGCCCACGGCCGGATCAGGCTCAGGGTGGCCGCATCCAGCCCGACAATGAAGATCTTGGGAGTTGTCATCAATCAGCTCGTCATCAGTAATAGAAATGAAGCATGGCGAGGATCCGATCGTTCCGAATCTCCGTGTCTTCCTTGTTTTTCCGGTATTGGAGGATCGCCTCGGTGAAAGGCGTGGGGTAGAGATTGAAGCCTACGGTGAGGCGATCGAGCCGCACGTCATCCACGCAGATGCCCTTGTGATCGTCCTCACAACGATCATACTTCACGAGCATGGTTGCGCCTTTCCGAACGCTGAAGTCGATCTCTCCATACATGACCGATCCCGTCTCGTCACTGTTCTTCAGTTCTGCACGATCCCATTCGCCGAGGAACGTCAGCCGCCAGAGGCGCAGTGCCCCGTAGCCTCCGTAATAGGTCTTTTTCTCGGTTCCATTGTCATTGTTATAATAGGAACCGGCCAGCCAGAAACGGGCCGATTTCCATCCGCCGGTGGCTGCGACGCCCTTGTCGTGGTTGGAATCCCCGTAAGGACTCCCCCCGTTGAAAGCGGCGACGTTTCCGAACCCGTGATGGCCTGAAAAACCCAATTCCAGACCGGCATCCTTCCCAAAGGCAGGCGCGCCAAAGCCCAGTTTATCCCGGATGAAAGAGGTGTGATCGTCTAATTTTAGACCGTAGGGTGGTGTGAACCTCCCGGCCTTAACGTGGGAGTTGAAGGGTAACCGTTCTAATAATATAAAGGTTTCCCGGCTTCCGGAAAGTTCGACGCCGTCCTGGTAATAGAAGGTCATATAATCGGTCGGGGTGAAGGCCAGATAGAAGTCGGCCTGCATGGGGAAAAAACTGTCTTTGTATTTGGCGGCCGTTCCGACGGTCTCTTCTTCGGCCCGCAGGTAGGCGAATCGGAGGTCCGTTCCAAAGGAAAGGGAGGGATTGATCTGGGCGGCCTCAGAGGCCTTCTGGGTCTCTTCCGTTGCGTCCGAGATCGGCAGTTTCCCGATCGAGAATGCACGGCCGTGCTCGTTGCGCATGCCGCCGCCGGTTGGATTCACATGACAGGCCCGGCAGTCGAACGTCATCAGAAGTTCGTCGTGGACATGATCCCCGTGAAGTTCGGCTCCGAACTGGATCCCGAACTGCGGGAGAGGCCAGGCCGACTTCTCGGTTCCCATCAGAACCAGACTCGCCAATGTGACGACGAAACCGACGGTTTGAATCCGCATCCGCTGCTCCTTTTTTATTTTGATCTCGTTAATCATTCTGAACCCGCCAGGCCTGCAGCCCGGCGAGGTCAAACCGAAAGCCGATCATCTGGCCGCCCATCTCCGAAAGTTTTTTGGAAACCTTGTGTTTTTTGTGAAACGGGCAGTACAGAAGCATATAACCCCCTCCGCCGGCCCCGGCGATCTTGCCCCCGATCGCGCCGATGTTTCGGGCTTCTTCGTACAGCTCGTCAATGTAAGGCGTCGTGATCCCCTCGGCCATGGACTTTTTATAATTCCACTCGTGATGAAGGAGCTCTCCGAACGCATTCAGTTTCCCCAGGAGCAGGGCCTTTTTCATGTCCATGGCGGTTTGCTTGATCTGATCCAGGGCTTCCATCGTGATCTTGTTTTGCGATCGGTAGTTCTGGGTCTGTTTTTCGATCAGTTTCTGCGACTCCCGGGTGCCGCCCGTATAACAAAGCAATAGATTATATTCAAGCTCATTAATCAGCAGGGGGTTGAGTTTAAGCGGGGTGACGATGACCTGATCCTTTAGAAACTCGATGAAATTAAATCCTCCAAAGGTGGCGGCATACTGGTCCTGTCGCCCGCCCCTGATTCCGACGTCAATCCGTTCGATCTCGAAGGCCCGCTCGGCGATCTCGTAAGGGGTCAACGGGAGACCCTGCCATTCCTTGAACAGCCCGATCAGCGTTACGACAAAGGTGGATGAGCTCCCGAGTCCTGATCCCGGCGGGGCATCTCCATGGAGGTAAAGGTCGAAACCGGTTTTTTCCGTAAACTGGTTCGGTTCAAACCGTTTGATCACGGCCTTGGCCAGATCCATCTGTCCGTTGAAGTCGAGGTCGGCTGTCTTGGTGTAGCGAATGACCGAGTCGTAGTCCAGGGAACGAATATTGATGGACGAGGCGTGGTTCGGGATCAGGGTCCCGTAGACGTAGAGGTTGATCGTGGCGTTGAGGACGCACCCGCCTTTTTCCTCCGGATAGGGAGAAACATCGGTCCCTCCACCGCCGAAACTCAGCCGCAACGGTGTTCGGGCTCGGATCACGTGATCCCCCGCAGCGGTTTGAACGTCCGGGCGGCCTTCCGGTATCGCGCGACCGTCCCGATATCCATGAAATATCCCTTGACGGGCCATCCGTAAAATCGGCCTTCAATCAGCCGAGGAAAGATCTCCTGCTCAAGCGAGCAGGGACGATTCTTCGGGATGAGACGAAGGATTCTGGGATGGCAGACATACACGCCGGCATTGATATAGGCCGGTTGCTTTAGGGGTGCTTTTTCGATGAAGCGGATCACTCTTTTCCGGTGATCCAGGATGACCGATCCGTACTCCTTGCGGGATGCCGTCCGGTTCTCCGGTTTCGTTAAGACCATCGTCAAATCGGCCCTGGATTTGGCATGAAAACGGGTCAGCTTGCGAAGGTCGGTCTTGAAGAAGGTGTCTCCGTTGAGCACGAGAAAACTCTGATGAGGATCGATCCACCGCTCGGCCCACTTCAACGCGCCGGCCGTTCCCATCGGCTTCGGTTCAATGGAATATTGGATGCGGACGCCCCACCGCCGCCCATCCTGAAAATGGCCCTGGACCCGGTCGGCGCGGTAACCGCAAAGCAAAATAAAATTCTTAAAACCCGATCTCTTTAAATGGACGATGACGTGCTCTAAAAAAGGCCGACCGTGAATCGGCAACAGCGATTTCGGCATGGAGGCCGTAAGATAACCCAAGCGCCGGCCCCGTCCGCCGACCAAAATCAGTGTTTTCAACATCGGCCTCCCGATCATCGGTTTTGAACCGTAACGACGCCGAATATTTACCAGATTCAGCTTCTGTTTGCAATAAATTTCGGTGTGACGAAAACGCGATGTTTTAGTTGGATGTCTTCGTGGATTTGATCTGCTGCACCAGATAGGCGTTGATGAACGCATCGATCTCGCCGTCCATGACGGCCGAGACGTTTCCAACCTCGGTATTCGTCCGGTGGTCCTTGACCATCTGGTAGGGCTGGAAGACGTACGAGCGGATCTGGCTTCCCCACGTGATCTCCTTCTTTTTCCCCACGATCGAGCTCATCTCCTTTTCCTTCTTCTCCTGCTCCAGCTCATACAGCTTGGCGCGAAGCAGCTTCATTGCCATCGAACGGTTCTTGTGCTGCGACCGCTCGGTCTGGCAGGCCACCACGATGCCGGTGGGGATGTGGGTGAGCCGGACGGCCGATGAGACCTTGTTCACATTCTGCCCGCCCGGCCCGCTGGAACGGAAGGCATCCATCTTGATTTCCTCCTCGTCCAGCTCAATCTCGGCGTCGTCCTCGATTTCGGGATAGACGAAGACGGAGGCGAAGGAGGTGTGGCGGCGCTTGTTGGCGTCGAAGGGCGAGATCCGGACCAGGCGGTGTACGCCGGCCTCGGCCTTGAGCTGGCCGTAGGCGTAATCGCCGATCACCGATAGGGTGGCGCTCTTCATTCCGGCCTCGTCACCGGGCTGGAGGTCCATCAGTTCCACCTTGTAGCCGTTCCGCTCGGCCCACCGGTTGTACATCCGGAACAGCATCTGGGCCCAGTCCTGCGATTCGGTTCCTCCCGCGCCGGGATGGATCGCCACGATCGCGCTGTTTAAATCCTTGTCGCCGGACAGGAGTATCTCGATCTCGAGATGGCGGATCTCATCCTGAAGGGTTTTGAGCGCCTGTTGTATTTCGGAATGGACCGAGGCATCTCCCTGCTCCTCGGACAACTGGAGCAGCACCGACAGGTCTTCCTGTTCCCGCTCCAGCCGTTCCCATTTCTTGATCGTTTTATCGACGTGAGTCTTTTCCCGGCCGACGCGGCGGGCGTCCGGGGCGTTATTCCAAAAATCCGGGGCGGCTATCCGGGACTCGATTTCCTGGAGGCGGTTTTGCAGGCCCGGGAGGTCAAAGATGCCTCCGAAGTTCGGTCATTCGGGTTATGAGAAAATTCAACGCGGCCTTCGCTTCTTCAAGCATAAGAAAACTCCTCTCCTTTGGGTCCGGTTCGTATCGCTGCATAAATCATCGACAGCGCCATTATAACACAGGCATAGGCGAAAACATCACCGGTTCGGGTGTAGAAGGTGGTCTGTGTGCGAAGCCGGACGGTGTCGGCCAGCGCGGCCTCGACGAAAATTGGGCTGGTCTTCTGGATCCGGCCGGTCCGGTCGATGAAGCCCGAGACGCCGGTGTTGGCCGCGCGCGCGAAGGGGACGCGGTTTTCGACCGCGCGGAAGACGACCATCGAGAAGTGCTGGTACGGCGCGGACGAATCGCCGAACCAGGCGTCGTTGGTGATCGTGGACATCATCTGCGCGCCGTCCTTCACGAACCGCCGGACGAGATCCGGGAAGATCACCTCAAAGCAGATCACCGTGGCTACTTTAGGGGGAGCGACCATCTCCCCTCCACACGTCTGCTGCGAACCGCAGAGTGCAGGCCGGTCAAAGCCGGATGGAGCCTCCCCCTTCCCTGCGCTCGCTTTCGCTCGCTGTTGCGTATCGTTTCTCAATGGCAGCGTCATTACGGTGTAACTGTCGCCCGGCAGGAAATCGCCGATGCCCTCGACCATTTTGTCAATGAAAAACAGGAGGGTCGAGAGGGGGACATACTCTCCGAAAGGGACGAGATGCATTTTATCATACCGGCCCATCACCTGTCCGTCCGCCGACAGAAGATAGGCGCTGTTGTACATCCGCAGTCGGTTCCCGACGGTCGTGACGGCCGGGCTGCCGAATAGGAGCGGAACACGATGGGCCCGGACCGATTCGATTACCTGCTGCCGGAAGGGTTTGTCCTCTTCGAACAGAAACGGCATGGCCGCTTCCGGCCAGACGACCAGGCCGACCGATTGGGAAACCAAGTCGCGAGTCAGCCGTTCGTACCGGTTGATCGTCTCCTGACGGAACCGCGCGTCCCATTTGACGTCCTGAGAAATATTGGCCTGAACCACGCCCACGCGGAGGCTCGGCGGCTCGGAGGTCTTGTCTTCGGACAATCGAAAGGCCCCGTACCCCAGATCCAGCGCGACGAGAAGGAACACCGCGACGACCGGCCTCCACGAGAACAGGTGGAATTTCCGGTTCCGCAGCAGGAGGGTTCCGCGGGTGATCGCGAGATTGACCAGAACGATCAGGAACGAGACGCCGTATACGCCGGTGATGTCCGCGATCTGGATCACCGTCAGCGATAGATACTGCGAATAGCCCAGCGCCGCCCACGGGAAGCCCGACAGTGCGTAGGTCCGGAGAAGCTCCAGCGAAACCCAGAGGACCGGCGCGGATAAAACGGCCGGAAACGTGGTCCGCCGTCTTAGAAAAACGAACAGTGAGGCGAAGGCCGCCACGTACAGTCCGAGGTAGACCACGAAGACCATCATGACCGGGTAGCTCAGGACGGCCGGGAGCTTCCCGTAATAGATCATCGTATTCGTAACCCAATGGACCGTTCCGAGGAAATAAACCGTGCCGGCCAGCCATCCCAGCCAGAATGATTTCCGGACCGTCTGGTTTTCAAGCGCGAGAAAGAGGGGCACCAGCGCGATCCAGGCGAGGAATTCGAGATCAAACCGCGGGAAGCTTAAGAAGCAGAGGACGCCGCTCAGAAAAGCCAGCCCCCATGGAG
>CAKKOZ010000131.1:55138-57804 GCA_919901335.1 Nitrospiria bacterium
TTGATAAACCGCTCGATGCGGGCTTCATCCGGCTGGTCCATCGTATCAATCCGCCCCCAGGCCGTCAGTGCGATGGGGGTCTTCATGTCGGGATAGGGCGCGACGATCACCTTGTTGTATTTGGCCGCGAGTTTTTCCAACTGTCCGATCAGCATGTCGCAGTTCTTGCAGTGATACTGGATCATCACGCCGCCGTCCTCAAGATTATGGACCTGAAGCTCGTCGGCAATCGGCGTCTTCGAGACGCCCCACTTGGCGATATAGGAAAGGTGGGGACCGGATGTGGGCGGGACGCTGTTGTAGGGGATGTGCGGATCGCCGGCGTTCTTAATGTGTTCGTTCCCGAGGTTTGGGACTTCTTTGCCGGGAGGAACAAAGCTCTTCGGCGGCGCCGGCTGGGCCCCGACGGATGGAATGCCGATCATCCCCATGATTAAGAACGCGATCGCGGTCGGGAAAATATAGGAGCGCATGGACCGTATGAATACCATAACTCCTCGGTGGATGTAAAGTGGATTTTTATGTCACGGCCTCGTGGCGGTCTTCACCTTCAGCACGCGGATTTCGTCCGGCGTCAAGATCCGTACGGTCCCTTCGCGAAGATCCGCGAGCGCGACCGGCCCGATCCGTGTCCGGATGAGGACCTGAACGTCGTATCCGAGCGCCTTCATCATCCGCCGTACCTGCCGGTTTTTGCCTTCCGTGATCGCGACCTCGACCCAGGGGCCGTCGGCGCGAGGCAATCGTTTGATCTTCGCCGGACGGGATTGATAACCGTCATCCAGAATGAGACCGGATCGAAACCGCTCGATGTCCTGATCTTTCATTTCCCGGTCGAGCCGAACTTCATAAACCTTCGGAATCTTCGACTCAGGATCCATCAAGGCATTGGCCCATTGAGCATCGTTTGTAAAAAGGAGCAGGCCCTGGCTTCTCTGGTCGAGCCGACCGACCGGGAAGAGCCGGCGGTCTTGGTCTTTCAGAAGATCATAAACGGTCCGTCGGCCGCGTTCATCCGACCGGGTCGTGACAGCGCCGTCCGGCTTGTTCATCATCAGATAGACCCGCCGCCCGCGGGTGACGACTTCTCCATCCACGGCGATCGCCTCGCCTTCGGGATGGACGCGCACCTCCGGGTTCATGAGCGTCCGGCCGTTCACCGTCACGCGCCCGGCCAGAATCAATTCCCGCGCCTGTGCTCTGGAAGCCGTGCCCAGCTTCGACAGCGCGCGCGCCAGGCTGACATTCGGACGGGATCGACTCGGTGGACGGGACATCAACGGTGTTACGATGGCAGTTTGCCGTGGTGGCGGCTCAAACCCTGCCAGGTTCCGAACCACCGGCCGCCTTTGTCATCGAAAACGATCGAGAAGACGTTGTTGTCCACCAGCCCGTCGTCTTTAGAAAAGTTGCGCCATCGCGTTCCGTCGTACCAACTGACGCCGCCGTTGGTTCCGGCCCAGACCCATCCGTTGGCGTCCACGACGAGGATATGGATGAAGTTTCCGCCGAGGCCGTCTTTCTTCGTGAAGGTCGTCCAGGCCGTTCCGTCAAAGCGGGAGAGGCCGGCGCCCCAGGTTCCGAACCATTTGGCGTTGTCATGCCCCACCGCGGCCGTGATCACAAAGTTGGGATTGGAGCCGATGTTTTTCTTGCTCGGATCGGCATGATGCCGCATGGACGGGGAGCCGAGGGCGCCGTAGTCGGTTTCTTCCGAGGACGGCAGGGCCGAGACGGCCGGTTCCGAGGAGGTCGCCGGGTCCGCTTCGGGTGTCGGGGCGGCCGGTTCGACCTCCGCCCCCAGTCCGTCTTTGTGCGTGTAACCGGACCAGGTCTTTCCGTCAAACCGGTTCACGCCGGACTCGGTGCCGAACCAGAATACCTGGTCGTGGTCCAGCGCAATGGCATAGACCCATTTGTCGAGCAGGCCGTCCTTTTCGGTGTAGTTCTTAAAACGTTTCCCATCGAAGACGCTGACGCCCTTCCAGGTGGCGATCCAGGCCTTGTCCCCGACGAACACGATATCGTAGATCCATTGATCCCCGAGGCCATCCGCCACGGTATACGTCTTCCAGGTTTTCCCATCGTAGAGGGTCAGCCCGCCGCCGTAGGTCCCGATCCATTTGGTGCCGTTTTTGTCCACCGCGATCGTGTAAATGCCTTTGCTCATCAGGCCGCCCTGGGTCGAGTCCGGCGTGAAGACTTCATGGTTGTCCGGGGTCCGCGTGTCGTACCGGATCATCCCATTGGGCAATCCCAACCAGAGATGGTCGCCCTCCAGGGCCATCGCCTTGATGTTGGCGCCGGTGGTGAAGTTCGTCCAGTCCTCCTCCTTCGGAAGGGGGGCGCTCGGTTGCGGATCGGGCGGGTTCTGAGCCGGGGGCATCGGCTTCGAGTTGCAGGCGATCGGGGTCAGGCTCAGCAGCGCGGCGAGGACGGTGAAGAGGATAAATGTTCGGTAAGCCATGTCGGTTTTTCTCCAAAAATCAATCTTGCCGTCGAGAAATCCACGATCATTCTGGTTGACAAACATTGGCAAAGTTGTTAGTATTCTACCCAACTTGTCGTTCGATTGCAACATGACGTGTTCTGCGGATCGCGAAGATAGCTTCTAAAACTCTTCAGTCTGCTCAAAAAGTCTCAGATGCGAGGCCGCAGGGACCGAG
>CAKKOZ010000131.1:57904-59739 GCA_919901335.1 Nitrospiria bacterium
AAGGGCGGATAGCTCAGTTGGCAGAGCATCCCGCTTACACCGGGAAGGTCAGGCGTTCAAACCGCCTTCCGCCTACCAGCTTCGCCGGAGGCGAAGCAGAGCATTTATAGAATATGTCGGGGCCGTAGTTCAGCTGGTTAGAACGCCGGCCTGTCACGCCGGAGGTCACGGGTTCGAGCCCCGCCGGCCCCGCCATTTTTGCCCTTCGCCGCTTGTGCCTGGAATTTTTCGATCGGAACCCCTCTGGGCGAAGCCAAAGGCCGTTCGTCGGATGAACCGCGCCTGCCGGCAGGCGGGCGGTTGAGGTTGAGGAGTATTGTGCCGTCGTTTGATACCATTGACACCAGCATTATTGAGCTCATTCTTTCCGCCAGCATCATCACTCATGCCGTTCTGATCGTTCTCCTGTTCTTCTCGCTCGTCTCATGGGCGATCATCTTTCAAAAATTCCTGCTGTTCCGGAGGTCCGCGGCCGAGAACAAAAAGTTTCTGTCGCTCTACTGGAAGGTCGAGAATCTGATCGAGCTTCGGAGGGCCGCCGTGCGATTGAAGCTATCACCGGTGGCCCGGGTCTTCCTGGCCGGGATGGAGCGTCTCGACCCGACCTTTTCGTTGAAGTCGGAAGACGATCTCCGGGGCATGGAAGAGCCGGAGCGGGTGGCCGGCCTCAAAATTCTGGAGCGGACGTTAAAGCGGTCGGTGGACGAGCAGATCGGGGCGCTTGAGTCCTATCTCTCCTTCCTGGCGACGACCGGAAATGTTTCACCGTTCATCGGTCTGTTCGGAACGGTTCTGGGCATCATCACGGCCTTCCAGGGTATCAGCCGCCAGGGATCGGCCAGCATCGCGGCCGTGGCGCCCGGCATCGCCGAGGCCCTGGTCGCCACCGCCGCCGGCCTCCTTGCGGCCATTCCGGCCGTGGTCGCGTTTAATTATTATGTCAGCCGGATCCGAATGATGGCCTCGGAAATGGAAACCTTTTCGACCGAGTTCCTCAGCCGGGTGGAGGAACGGGGGGTTCAGTCCAAGGTAACGCGGAAGGCGGGTTCCGCGAAAAGTGGCTTGGCGGGGATGGGCGCGGAATGACCAATGGGACGCAGCAGGGCCGCCGGTTCATGTCCGAGATCAATGTCGTCCCGCTGGTGGACGTGGTCCTGGTGCTTCTGGTGATCTTCATGGTTACCGCGCCGCTTCTGTACCGGGGCCTGGAGATCGATCTTCCCCGGACGACCGTGAACACGATCGCGCCTGAAGAGCGGGTTGTTCTGACCGTGACCAAGCGGCGGGAGATCTTTTTGGACAAGGATGCGGTCTCGATGGATCGTCTGGCCTCCCGGCTCGAAATGCTCAAGGCCCGGTCGCCGCAGGTCTCTCTTTATCTGCGTGCGGATCGGCAGGTGCCGTACGGCGTGGTGGTGGGCGTGATGGACACGGTGAAACGCGCGGGGATCGAGCGGCTTGGGATGGTAACGGAACCCGCGGCCGAAACGGATCACGAGTAAGTCTGGGAGATGGGCATCCAGATCAGTCTGAAAAACACGTTGATTCTTTCGGTCCTTTTTCATGCGGGTCTGTTGGTTCTCCTTCTGGCGGTCGCACTCAACCGGTCAACGCGTCCATTTGCTCCGCAGATCTACCGGGTGGATCTTGTGACGCTTCCCTCGCCGCCTGTCGCTGTCAAGGAGGCACCGGCCGAGTCTTCGCCGCCGGTTCAAAAACCGCCGGCGAAGGTAAAGGTAAAAGAGGCCAAGCAACCGACGAAAGTCGAGATCAAAAAGCCGCGGGTCCAGCTTCGGCCGAAACCGATTGCGCCGGTCGCGGCCGTTCCTCCTTCC
>CAKKOZ010000131.1:59839-65696 GCA_919901335.1 Nitrospiria bacterium
TCCACGTCCGAGATCAAAGAGACCGTGGTGGTCTTTGTCCTGTCCGCGACCGGGAATATCGATGAGCCCAAGATCGAAAAAAGCTCGGGCAACGCCTTTTTTGATCAGGCCGCCCTACGGGCGATTTATCAGGCCAGACCCTTTCCGCCCTTTCCTCAGGGAATCCAAGAGCCGTCCCTGAAGGTCCATTTCAGCTTTTCGCTGACGGAAAAGAGCTGAGCGCATATGATCCGAGGCGGACTCTTCCGGATGCGATGGCTCGGTCGGCTTCTTTTCTTGGCGCTTGTATGGGCCGACGTCCGCGCGTCGGAGGGCGCTGAGGTCTTCCTGGGCGTGACCCGGTCGGAGGTGTTTCGGATTCCGCTGGGCATTCTTTATGTGGTGACGCCGCCGGACCAGGCCAAGTATTCCAGCGAGATCCGGACGGTCTTGGAAGGCGACCTCCGACGGTCGCAGGTGTTTCGGGTAATCCATCCGCCGTTGGTTCCGGAGCTGGCCGGCGGGGAGACGCCTTCGGCCGAGCTGATCAAGAAGGCCGGGCGGCAGGATCTGCAGGCGGCGGTCTGGATTTCGTTCGCTCAGAAAGGCGAGGAGCTGATGCTGGAGGGCCGGGTGTACGACGGCAAGACCGGCCAGATGGTGATGGGTAAACGGTATATGGGGCAGGCGCAGCACCTCCGGACCGTCATTCACCGATTTTCGGACGATATCGTCTTTCAGTATACCGGCGAGCGGGGGGTGGCCGAAACGCGCGTCGTGTTCTCTTCCAGCCTGACCGGGAGCAAGGAGTTGTATTTAATGGACTATGACGGGTATAATGTGCGGAAAATCACGGGCGACCGGAGCCTGAACCTTTCCCCGAAGTGGTCCCCCGATGGGAACTGGATCACCTACACCTCCTATCGCGGCGGAACGCCGGCGATCTACACGCTCGACATGGCGACCGGCCGGCTCTCAAAGACGGTCGGCCTTCCGGGATTGAATATTTCACCGGCGTGGTCGCCCTCCGGAGGCGAATTGGCGTTCGCGAGCAGCCGGGACGGGCCGACCCAGATTTACCGGGTGGACCGGGAGGGCAAGGCGTTGCGCAGACTGACGCTGGATCAGAGCGACAACCTGTCGCCGACCTGGTCTCCCACCGGCGCCGAAATCGCGTTCACCTCCAATCGCGGAGGAAGTCCGCAGATTTATATGATGAACGCCGCCGGGACGAATGTCCGGCGGCTTACGTTTTCCGGTGACTACAACACGTCGCCGTCATGGTCTCCAAAGGGGGTCTCGATCGCGTACACCTGCCGCGTGGACGGCCGGCTGCGGATCTGCGCAATCTCGCCGGACGGCGCGACGCTGGCCCGGTTGACGGACGGTCCCGGCGAGGACGAGTCGCCGGCCTGGTCTCCGGACGGGAAACACCTGATCTTCAGCTCGACCCGTTTAAGCCGGGGAGATCTTTTTATGATGAACGCGGACGGAACAGAAATGGAGCGATTGACCTTCAGCGGAGCCAAAAATAACAGTCCGGCCTGGTCGCCCTGATGCGCGTTTTCCGGATCGGAATCGAACGACGAAGGGTTCGGCAATGGCTGATTGAGCACAACGAGTACGTCTAACCATGAAAGGAGTGGAACGATGCGGAATAGAAATCAATCGTTTCTGTTGGTAATCGGTGGGATCGGCATCGCCCTGCTGCTGTCGGGCTGCCCGAAAAAAGTGGAAACGGTAAGGGGCACGGCGACGGTTCAGGAAGAAAAGGTCACGCCCCCGGCCGAGGGGATGCAGCCCGAGTCTGCACCCATGGTGGAAGAAACACTGGTGGGCCGAGATGCCGACGCGTCCTCCATTGCGAAGAGCCTGGGCGATGCCTATTTCGATTACGATCGATACACCATCCGCGACGACGCGCGTGCCACATTGGAAAACAATGCGCATTGGTTGAACGGCAATCCGAAGGCCCGGGTGAAGATCGAAGGGCACGCGGACGAACGGGGAACCAGCGAGTACAATCTGGCGTTGGGCGAACGGCGGGCGCAGTCGGCGAAGCGGTTTCTGACGGCGCTCGGCGTCGATGGGAGCCGGTTGTCCACGATCAGCTACGGCGAGGAGCGTCCCGCCTGTGCGGACATGATCGAGGGATGTTACGCGAAGAACCGCCGGGTCCATTTCACGATTCAGTAGGGAGTTTCGATGAGAGGTTTAAGGGTTTCTCTGTTGTTAGCCGGAACGGTCGCTTTTCTCGGATGCGCGACCCAGGCGAACGTGATGGATCTTCAACTATCGCTGGAGAAAACCGAGACCCAGCAGGCCGAGATTCAAAACCGGTTGAAGGTGGTTGAAAGCTATTTCAAGGAGCGCTCCACGACGGTCCAGCGCGGCCAGGCCGATATCGTCATCAAGCTGGATCAAGTGGCGGTGGATCTCCAGGCTGCGCAAGGGAAGCTGGAGGAGAACAGTCACCTTCTGGCCGACGTCTCGCAGCGGATGGACGACCAGGTCTTCCACTCGAAGGAACTCACCGGCCGCCTGGATGCGCTGGACGGCCAGATCGCCGCGCTTGAAAAATCGGTGGCCGATCTGGGGAGGGCCGTTCAGGCGATTGAGAAGGGGGTGACCGTGCCGCCGGAGCTGAAATCCTCCGAGACATCGGAGTCCGAGCCCACGGAGGCCGCGCCGTCCGATCAGAGGATCGTTTTACCGGGGCGGCCGACCGAAAGAGACAAAGCCACCGGAACGTCCCCGTCCGAGGCCTATGGACTGGCCTACAACGATTATCTCAAGGGCCATTACGATCTGGCGCTGCTCGGGTTCCAGAACTTTCTGACCCAGTTCAAGATGACCAGTCTGGCGCCGAACGCCCAGTACTGGATCGGAGAGTCCTTTTACGGCAAAAAAGACTACGTCAAGGCAATCGAGGCCTTCGACAAGATCGTCGGCGATTATCCCAAGAGCGACAAAGTCCCCGGCGCGCTTCTCAAGGCCGGGTATGCCTGGCTCGAAATCGGCGTCCCGGTGAAGGCCAGGTCGTATCTTAAAAGAGTGGTCGAGAGTTATCCGCTCTCGAACGAGGGAAAACTGGCCAAAAACAAGCTGGCCGAGCTGAAATAGAGCAGGGGCGCGGTGCGCCGTGCCCCTGCGGGTTGTCATGCCTAAGATTCATATCCTTTCCGAAAATCTGTCCAACAAAATCGCCGCGGGCGAGATCGTGGAACGTCCGGCCTCGGTTGTCAAGGAAGTGATCGAAAATGCGATTGACGCCGGCGCGACGCATATCGTCGTCGAGGCGGAGGACAGCGGCCGCCGCCTGATCCGGGTCTCGGACAACGGCGAAGGGATGGAACCGGACGACGCACGGCAGGCCTTCCTGCGGCATGCCACCAGCAAGCTTGCAACCGAATCAGACCTGTCCGCGATCCGAACGATGGGCTTCCGCGGTGAAGCGCTTCCAAGCATCGCAGCCGTTGCACGGGTGAGAATGGTCACGGCGCCGAAGGGAGGAGCGATCGGGACCGAGGTCCGGATCCACGGGGGGACCGTGGTGGGGACCCAAGAGGCGGCGGCGCCGGCCGGGACCGTGGTGGAGGTGGAAGAGCTTTTTTACAACACCCCGGCCCGGAAAAAATTCTTGAAGTCGAACGCTACCGAACTGGCCCATATCGTTCATTCCGTGCAGCTTCAGGCGCTTCCGCATTTCTGGATCCATTTCCGGTTGACGCATAACGGGACGGTTCTCATCGATCTTCCGATCGTCCGGGACGAGATGGAGCGAACGGCTCAGGTGATCGGGCCGGCTGACGGGATGGACCTTTTGGAGGTTTCATCCGGGGCGGGTATGGACTTAAACGGTTTCCGGTTCAAAGGGCTGATTTCGAAACCGGGCGGGTTCCGGGCGACACGGGAGCATCAGGAGTTTTTTTTGAACCGGCGCGCGATTAAAAACGCGTCGCTGTCCCATGCCGTGGGCGAGGCCTACGGGACGCTTCTGGCGAAGGGCCGGCACCCGGTCGTTTATTTGTTCATTGAGATCGATCCCGCATGGGTGGATGTCAACGTTCATCCGGCCAAGCGCGAGGTGAGATTCCGCGACACCCCAGCGGTTTATCAAGCGGTGAAAAACAGACTTCGGGATCGGCTCCGCCGCGAAGGCCTGCTCATGGATGAAGCGGCGACGTACGTCCTCCGGGATTCCAATCCGGGAACCACCGTGGCCCGGGAGGCGATGGCGGTCTATCGGCCGCTGACGGGCGCGGATGTTTCGGTTCGTCCCGATCCGGCCTCGCGCTCTGCGGAGACCTGGCTGCCGGTTCATATTCAACCGCTGGGGCAGGTGGACCAAACCTACATCGTTGCGGCCATCGGATCGGATTCGGAATCGGAGCTGCATCTGATTGACCAGCATGCGGCGCACGAACGGCTTTTGTATGAACGACTGCTGTCCCAGCATCGGGCCGCTCAAATGGCGGTGCAGCCGCTCCTCATTCCCGAGGTCGTGGAATTGCCGATAGCCGAGGCGATGCGGGCCCGCGAGATCCTGCCGTTGCTGGAGCGGATTGGGCTGGAGGTGGAGGAGTTCGGCGAGCGGAGTTTTCGGATTCGCGCCGTTCCGGCCCTCCTGGGAGCGGTGGACGGCCGCACACTTATGAGGGATATCCTGGATGATGTGAGCGCCGGCGCGGTTCCGACCGCCGAAGAAACGATTCAGACCGTCATCGCCTCGATGGCCTGCCATGCGGCGATCAAGGCCCATCAACCGCTTGGGCCGGAACAGATGACGCGACTGTTGGAGGATCTCTACCGGCAGGAGGTCCCGCCGACCTGTCCTCACGGCCGACCGATCCGGGTCCGGTTCCGATTGGCCGATCTGGAAAAATTATTTCAACGGCGATGACCCATCCAGCGAGCAACGCGAGCGAGAGGGGGAGGCTCCGTCCGGCTATGCCGGCGGAGGGGGCGACGCGAGCCCCTATGATCGTGCTGGTCGGCCCCACGGCCGTCGGCAAAAGCGCCGTCGCGATTCGGCTGGCCTTAAAACTCCGTTCCGAAGTCATCAGCGCCGATTCCCGTATGGTTTATCGTGGGATGGACATTGGAACGGCCAAACCGGTCTCGGCCGAGCGGGCCGGGGTCGTCCATCACCTGATCGACGTCGCCGATCCGGACGAGCCGTTCAGCGCCGGACGATTCAAGGTTCTGGCCGAGACCGTGGTCGAGCGGCTGCATCGTGAAGGACGCATCCCGATCGTCGTGGGCGGAACCGGCCTGTATCTGAAACTGCTCTTGCATGGATTGTGGGCGGGTCCGGAGGCGGACTGGCCGTTCCGTGAGAGGCTGTACGAGGCCGAGCGGCGGGAAGGCGTGGGAACCCTCCATCGACGATTGAACAAGATCGATCCGGACTCGGCCCTCGCGATCAAGCCGCAGGACCGGTCTAAGTTAGTGCGTGCGATCGAGGTGTACGAGAAGACCGGCCGGCCCCTCTCCGATCATCATCGAGAGCACCGGTTCTCGGAAAAACCGTACGAAGCAATCCAGATCGGGTTAAGGCGTTCACGAGACGACCTTTACCGGCGGATCGAGGTCCGGGTGGATCGGATGGTGGCCGACGGGCTGGTTGAGGAGGTCCGCGGCCTGATCGGTAAAAGCTATTCGTCCGAACTGCCGGCGATGAAAGGGCTCGGCTACCGTCAGATCGTCGGGTATCTAAGAGGCGAGTACGATCGAGCCGAGGCGGTGCATCGGCTCAAGCGCGACACCAAACGGTACGCCAAGCGTCAGTTCACCTGGTTCAACCGCGATCCGTCCATACGGTGGATCGATCTGTCCGAGTCGGATGATATTGACGAAGCGTATTTGAAAGTCGAGT
>CAKKOZ010000132.1:0-6123 GCA_919901335.1 Nitrospiria bacterium
GCATGGGTTATAAAATTCCCATCGAGCGGGCGATCTTGCCGACCGTCTCGAGTACATAGTCCAGATCGTCGCGGGTATGCGTGGCCATCACCGTCGTCCGAATGCGGCTGGTTCCTCTGGGCACCGTGGGCGGGCGGATCGCCGGGGCGAAGATCCCGGCCTCGAGTAGATGGTCCGAGAAGATCATGGCCGATCGGCTGTCGCCGATCATGATCGGGATGATCGGCGTCTCGCTGTTCAAGGTATCCAGGCCGAGGGATTTCAAGCCTTCCGCGTAATAGGTCCGGTTGCGCCAAAGATTTTTCAGGAGATCCGGCTCTTCCTCCAGCACGTCGAACGCGGCCAACGCAGCGGCGGCAACGGCGGGCGGCAGTGCGGTGGTGTAGATAAAGGTCTTGGCTTTGTTGATGAGATAATCGATGAAGACACGGCTTCCGGCCGCATAGGCGCCGAAGCCTCCGAGGGCCTTCCCCAGCGTGCCCATCTGGATGACGCTCTGAGGCGAAAGGCCGAAATGCTCAACGGTGCCGCGGCCGTCCTTCCCGATGACGCCCGTGGCGTGAGCGTCATCCACAAAGACGGCCGCGCCGTACCGTCGGGCGAGTTCGACGAGCGCGGGCAACGGCGCGATATCGCCGTCCATGCTGAAGACGCCGTCCGTTACGATGACGGTCGGCTGGTCCGCCGGCTTTTTTGCAAGCAGCCGCTCCAGTTGATCCAGATCGCCGTGTTGATAGACCCGGAAGCGGCAGCCGCTCGCGCGGCAGCCGTCCATCAGACTGGCGTGGCACAAGCGGTCCGCGATCAGAAGACCTTCCGGCGGAACCAGGCAGGACAAAATTCCGAGATTGGCCATATAGCCCGTGCTGAAGACCAGGGCGGCTTCCGTCCGTTTGAACCGCGCGATCCGCTCCTCAAGGGCCGCATGGGGGGGGGTGTTTCCCGAAATCAATCGGGAGGCTCCGCTGCCGAAGCCGTATCGTTGGATGGCGGCCGCGGCGGCCTCTTTGACGCGGGGATGATCGGCGAGGCCCAGGTAATTATTCGAGGCGAGAAGGATGACGGATCGGCCTTCGATCATCAGGCGGCCGGAGCGGCCGAGCGGGTCCGGCTCCACCCGACGGAGGAAACGGAACAGTCCGTCGGCCTTCAGTTGCTGGATCACGTCTTGATGAAACGGAAAGTCCATTTCGGCTCGGGGTACAGCATATACCGCGTCCCGGTTTGTGTCAACATCGGCCCTTTGACTTTTCCGGTCATTTAGGCTATAACTACACGCTTCAAAACAGGAGAAAGAGGCATGGCGTACAAGATTCGGGTGGCGACAAGAAAAGAGCAGCTCAAAAAACCGGATGAGTTCATCGGCACGATGGATTGGCTGGGCGACAAAATCGTAGAGCATGCGAAACTCGCTTGGATCATCGTGGGCATTGTGTTGGTCGTCGGCGCCGGCATGGGTGCCGCCTGGTTCTATCAGGAGCAACAGAAAAACCGTGCGGCCTCTCTTGAGTATGAAGGGTTGCGGTATTATAGCCAGCAGGCTCCTGCCGATGACAAAGGCGCCGCTCCCTCCCAAGAGGAGAATTACAAAAAGGCCGTAGAACGGTTCCAGAAAATTCTTCAGGAATATCCTCGAACGCCGTCCGCTTCGATCGCGCAATTTTATATCGGAAACGCATCCATGGAGCTCAAGGATTCTGATTCCGCGATCTCGGCCTATCGGGCGTTCCTCGAAAAAAATCCGGGAAACGATTTCTTGTCCGGAATGGCTTATCAGAGATTGGGGTACGCTTATCTGGCGAACAACAGTCCGGAGGACGCCCGACGGGCGTTTGAGTCGGTGGACCGTCTGGCCGGGGCGATCAATAAGGATCAGGTCGGTTACGATCTGGGCCGCATGGATGAAGCGTCGGGTAAAAAGGACGAAGCGATCAGGCGTTATCAGGAAATTGTCAGCCGGTATCCGGATTCGTTGTTTCTGGCCGAAGCTCAAAAGCGTCTCAACGCGATGGGGATTACGGAGGTGAAACCGGAAGCGTCCAAGCCGCCGGTGCTTGTATCGCCCGTAGAGAAACCGATCACCGTTGTTCCCGCCCCGAATCAGAATCCGGTTCCGGGGGACGCTCCAATGCCGATGGAAAAGAAATAGGCGGGATTAGAGATTTTTGGACTGAAAGCCGAGAATCAGCTGATCGCCGGGTCGAATCAGACTGCGCCTGCCCAGGTCGTTGAACCTTTTTAAATCCTGAACGCTCACATTGAAACTCTTCGAAATATCCCAGAGGGTATCCCCATCCTTCACGCGGTAGAGGATTTTTCCCCCTCCAGCAGCCGTCGCCATCTGGACGGGCGGCTTCTTTGAGGCCGCCGCGACGCGGGGCTTGAATTCCCGGGGAACGGATTGAAGTTTTGGGATGAACAGCACCTCTCCCTCCCGCAGCCGATGTCCCTGGGGCAGGCGATTGATCTCTCGAAGAAGCGAGACGGTCGCTCCAAACCGCTTTGCAATGGCGGATAGAGTATCATTCCGGCGGATGCTGTAGCGTGTTCCGATGATCTTCCGTTCCTCCGGAATCCGGCTGTAGGCGTCCGCGAAGGTTTGTTGCGTCCCGAGCGGCAGCCTCACGGAATAGTGTTCCATGGTGGGAGGCGTCAGCTCGGTTTTTAATTCCGGATTCAATGCCTTGATCTCTTCATAAGGGACACCGGCGGCCTGGGCCACGACGCGAAGATCGGCCGAGGCGGGCAGCGTGGTCACGTCATACCGGAGAGGCTCATGATAATCCAATGTAAAGCCGTATCGTTCCGGATTCTTGGCGATAATGGTCGCGGCCATAAACTTAGGGACATAGCCTTTTGTCTCAGGCCGGATATACCGCGTTGAGCGAAGATCCCAGAAGTCGTCCGCTTTGGCTTTAACCAGGGCCCGCCCGATCTTTCCTTCGCCGGCATTGTAACCGGCCATGGCCAGAGGCCAGGATCCAAACTGGCTGTAGAGGTCTTTAAGATACCGGGCGGCTGCCCGGGTTGATTTGATCGGATCGCGCCGCTCGTCAACCCAGCTGTCGATCCGAAGACCGTACCGAAGTCCGGTTCCTTTCATGAACTGCCATGGACCGACGGCGCGCGCTCGTGAATAGGCATACGGATTGAATCCGCTCTCAATCAAGGCCACAAACACAAGGTCTTCGGGCAGTCCGTGCTCCTTGAAAATTTCACGCATGATCGGAATGTATCGCCCGGAACGCTCCAGCCACAGTTTGAATTTATCCCGGAGTCGGGTCTGAAAATACTCGACATAGTCTTCGACGCTTTCATTGCGGACGATCGGGACATCGTACGTGATTTCTTCATCCGGATCGCCTGCCGACTCATTGTAAGGGAGAGAAACTTGAAATGCGTCGGCAAAGGGCTCGGCCAGGGCCGGTTCGTTCGCTGCGGACAAAGCTTCGGCATTGGAGATGTCGGAGGAGACGGAATCAACGGGCTCGATGACGGACCACGGGAGATTTGGAGTGGCCGGCGGTGCGGCATCGGCCGGGACGTTTTTCATGGCTGTTTCTTGAGGTGGAACGGCCGGTGATTCCAATGAATCATTGGATGAATCCGACTTTGGGATTTCTGGGACGGCCGTGACTCCACCCGCGGGTTGAGAGGCAAATGGTTTTTTAAGGGCGGCCCCGTGCTTTTCATTGACGGGGAGGGTGCTGCAAGAAACGAGGAAGAATAAGCCCAACAACAGAACGGATGGGTTAGAGGGCATCCGGGTCATGTACCGCCTTTCCGGCAAAGGCCGTGTGATCAACACCTGCTGGACTTCTGCATCAACAAGGAACCTCTAAAATTCGCTTGATCCTACCCACTCTGATCACGGATGTCAAGAAAGTTACTCATTTTTTATTTTGTCGCTGTCTATATGCTACCGGATCTCCGGCCATTGTCAAATACATCCGCCGCGTATTTCGTTCGTGCCAGCTGTTCCGCCCGTTCGTGCTCCAGCGGGGTCAGCCCGGCCGGTTTTAACGTGAGGCCGAGCGCTTGTTCAAATCCGGTTGCGATCTGCCGTACAATCATCTCGGAAGTCATTCGGGTCGGAATTAAGTCACCGAGGCCGATGACTCGGCTTCGGGATTCCCGGATGATTCGTTCCCGACGGGTCTCATCCGGGAAGCGGAAAAATTGATGGGTGGTCTCCGGATTAAAACCCATCAGGAGGGATCCTTGTTGGAGCATCCCGTCCTTCCATCGGCGCTGCGCGCTCCCGATGATCTTTCGGCCTTGGCAGGTGATCTCATGCCCGGAGGCGGACATAAAACAAAGGGGCGAGCGGCCCGTTTCTTTGGCGGGGGGCCGAACCGAATCCGCCTCCACGCCCAGATGATGGAGCCCTCGAATAAAACCACGGCGGATCGCAAGAAAACTGCCTCGGAGGGTGTCGGGCAGTTCCCCGTGAGCTCCGGAGGCCACGCAATACGTCAAATCATCTCCGTGCAGTACGGCCCTCCCTCCGGTGATCCTGCGGACGATGGGAATTTCTTCTTTTCGGCAGACCGACTGATTGAGGTCGCGGTCGGCTTTTTGAAAATAGCCGATCGTCAAGGCCGGACGCGTCCAGGCATAAAAGCGGATCGTGGGCGGAACGAGTCCCCGGCGGCAGGACTCGGCGATCGCCTCATCCACCGCCATATTCCAGGCGGCATGGCCCGGACCGTCTTCAATGATTCGCCACTCACTCATTTTTACTTTCCACCGTTCATGAAGACCCCATGAACAGATCATGGCTGTCCATAGGTTATGCCATTGTATAATACGGCCGCATGGACCGCAAGAGGAGACCCAACCGGAGGAAAATAACCCCTGTTTTGTATCGGAGCGAAAGATTTAAAAAGGACCCGTTTCCGACTTGACAAGGGGGGAGGGTTATGTTAGCGTAACCCCGCTTTCATGACGCCATAAAACGGAACACGCAACGCACGCCGTTATTAAAAATTCAAGGAGAACGTTCGTTATGCGGAAGCGTTATCTTTTGGCTCCCGGGCCGACCCCGGTTCCTCCCGAAATCCTTCTGGCCATGGCCCATCCGGTTTTGCATCATCGTGCGCCCGAGTTCGCCGAAATTTTTGGGCAGGTGAGGGAGAATTTGAAATGGCTGTTCCAGACCCGGCAGGACGTGATCACGCTGGTCTCGTCCGGTACCGGCGGGATGGAAAGCGCCGTATCCAATTTCCTTTCGCCGGGTGATAAGGCGCTGGTGATCAACGGCGGCAAGTTCGGAGAACGCTGGTTGAAGCTCTGCCAGGTTTACGGGGCCAAAGTCGAAGAGATCAAGGTGGAGTGGGGACACGCGGTCGATCCTCAGAACGTGTCGCAGACCTTGAAAAAAGATCCGGCCATCAAGGCGGTCTACGTCCAGGCGAGTGAATCCTCCACCGGTGTGGCGCATGATGTGAAAGCGCTGGGTCGGATCGTGAAGCCGCTGGAAGAGACGATCCTGGTGGTGGATGCCGTCAGCGCGATGGGGGTGTTTGATCTCCAGACGGATGAATGGGGACTGGATGTCGTTGTGACAGGGTCGCAGAAGGCCCTGATGCTGCCGCCCGGCCTTGCGTTTGTCAGCGTGAGTGAAAAGGCCTGGCGAATGAGCGAGAAGGCGAAGAACCCCAGGTTCTATTTTAACCTGAAGAAGGAACGGGAAACCCAGGCCAAAAATCAGACCGCTTATACGGCCGCTGTTTCTCTGACGGTTGGACTGCATGAGGTGCTCAAACAACTGAAGACGGAAGGTCTGGCGGCTATCTTCGCGCGCCACAAGCAGCTGGCCCATGCGATGCGGCAGGCGATGCTGTCGGCCGGGTTAACCCTGTTTCCGAAGGAATCGCCCAGCGATGCGCTGACGGCCGTGAATGCGCCGCCGGGGGTGGACGGCCAGGCGGTCTACAAAACATTGCGCGAGAAATACGGAATCACGGCGGCCGGGGGACAGGATCACCTCAAAGGAAAAATCTTCCGGATCGCCCATATGGGCTATGCCGATCTCTTTGATGTGATTATTGCGGTTTCGGCCGTCGAGATGGTGATCAAAGGATTGGGTTATCCGATCAAGATGGGCGAAGGGGTTCGAGC
>CAKKOZ010000132.1:6223-12894 GCA_919901335.1 Nitrospiria bacterium
CTGGTCAGCGATGCCCTGTCCGAAAAGGGTGTTGAGATTATGAGAAAAATGGGTTTGGACGTGGATGTAAAGACCCAGCTCAGTCCGGATGAACTACTGAAGGTCATTCCCGATTATGACGGACTGGTCGTCCGAAGCGCCACGAAGGTGACCGAGAAAGTGATCGAGGCCGCGACGCGTCTTAAAGTCATCGGCCGCGCCGGTTCCGGTCTGGATAATGTTCACCTGTCGGCCGCCACCAAACGCGGGATTGTGGTGATGAACACGCCCGGCGGCAACACGGTGACGACGGCCGAACACACCCTGGCCTTGATCTTCTCGCTGGTCCGGATGGTTCCGCAGGCCACGGCCTCGATCAAAGCCGGCAAGTGGGAAAAAAATAAATTCATGGGCATGGAGTTATACAACAAGACCCTCGGAATTATCGGGATCGGCCAGATCGGATCTTACGTAACGAAGCTGGCCCAGGGCGCCCAGATGCAGGTGATCGCCTATGATCCGTATCTCTCCGAAGAAAACGCCCAGAAGATGGGTGTGGAGCCGGTCGCGTTGAACGAGCTGTACCGCCGATCGGATATCATCTCGGTGCATGTTCCTCTGACGCCTGAGACTAAATCGCTTATCAATGCCGAGGCGATTGGGAAGATGAAAGACGGCGTGCGGATCATCAACAGCGCCCGCGGCGGGATCGTGAACGAGAAAGATCTGTACGATGCCCTGGTCAAAGGCAAGGTCGCCGGCGCGGCAATGGATGTATTCGAGCAGGAGCCGGTGGACCCGAAAAATCCGCTACTGACGCTCGACACCGTGATCTGCACGCCGCATATCGGCGCCGCCACAAACGAGGCGCAGGAAAACGTGGCCCTGGCGATTGCGGAGCAGATCGCCGATTATTTGATCCGGGGCGTGGTTCGCGGCGCGGTCAATATTCCTTCCGTTCCGGCCGATCTCCTGCCCAAGCTCCAGCCGTATCTTGTGCTGGCCGAAAAATTGGGCGCGTTTCTGTCCCAAAGCCATGAAGGGGGCCTGGAGCAGCTGACGATTGAATACCGGGGTGAAGTAGCCACCCTGATGACCGCTCCGGTGACGGTGGCGGCGATCAAGGGCTTGTTGACGCCCATCTTGGAAGAGCCGGTTAATTATGTCAATGCCCCGATCGTGGCCAGGGAGCGGGGGATCGAGATTAAAGAGATCAAGAGCGCCGAGTCCGGAGAGTTCACCAGTCTGGTGATCCTGAAAGTCAAGGCCCGGGCGAGCAAGGCATCCGTGGCCGGGACGCTTTACAATCGGAAGGACGCCCGTATTGTGGAGATTGACGGATTGTCCATGGAGGTTGTTCCGGAAGGCCCGATGCTGCTGATGATCAACGACGACAAGCCGGGGGTGATCGGCAATATCGGCCGGTTGTTGGGGGATAACCAGGTCAATATCTCACGGATGCAATTAGGACGTGAACACACCGGGGGGAAAGCCATCTCCGTTGTCGGCATTGATTCACCCGTGACCCCTGAGTTGCTTGGAAAGCTCAAGAAGCTGCCTCATGTCTTGTCCGCCAAGCTGATAAAATTGTAACCGGTTCGCCGGGGATCGGTTCCGTCCCGGTTTAAATCATGACCCAACTGAAAAACAGTAATCGCCCGATGCTGCCCAAGGGCCTGGCGACTTTTCTTCCCGAGGCGGCCGTTCACAAGCGGCATATCGAGGAGACGGTTCTGTCCGTTTTTCTGTCGTGGGGTTATCAAGAAGTGATCCCGCCCATGTTTGAATACCTGGATGTGATTGCGCTCGGAATGGGCGAGGACCTTATCGAAAAAGGGTATAAATTTGTCGATCGGGGAAACGGCCGGTTGATGCTTCTCCGTCCGGATATCACGCCCCAGATCGCCCGAATGGCGGCCATGTTGATGGCCGACGTTCCCAAACCGTTGCGACTGTGCTACCGTGCGAACGTGTTCCGGCATGAAGAGGAACATGCCGGCCGGGCGCGGGAGCTCTTCCAGGTCGGCGGCGAGCTGATCGGCTTGGCGGGACCGGAAGCGGACGCGGAGGTGATCGCCATCGCCATCGAGACCTTGCGGAGCATCGGTCTGACGGATTTTAAGATCGCCCTGGGTCAGGTCGAGTTTTTCCGGGGTTTGATGAACGGCATCGGTCTAACTCCGGATCTGCAGAAACAGGTTCATGGGGCCGTGGTGCGGAAGGATCGGTCCAGGCTGATCCAAGTTCTCAAGCAGGGTCACGTGCCGGAAAATAAGGCGCGCCGGATTACGGCCATCCTTTCCCTCTTCGGGCAGGAAGAGGTGATCGAACAGGCCTGGGGTTTGACCCCTTTTCCTGCGTGCCGGTCGGCGCTGACCCGCCTCCGGGAGGTCTTCCGCATCCTCGTTTCGTCCGGTTGGAAAGAGCATCTGCTCATTGATTTGGCCGATATCCGTGGATTTGACTACTACACCGGTATTATCTTTGAGATGTTTGCCAAGGACCTGGGTGTGCCCTTGGGCCGAGGCGGACGCTACGATTCTCTGATCGGGAAGTTCGGCTCGCCCTGTCCATCCACCGGTTTTGCATTCGACGCGGAGCAGCTCCAGTGGGCCTGGCAGAAATCCGTCGGCACGGTTCCGGAAGCAGGGACCGATGTCCTTGTCCTGGAGACGCAGCGGAACAGGGTTCGTCTCTTTAAGTGGGCCGGGCGGATTCGCAAAAAGGGTTATCGCGTGATCCAGCACCTGGAAACAATGGATGTGAAAGCAGCCCTTGCGCGCGCCAGGACGGCCGGAAGCAAGCACCTGTTTGTGCTGTTGAACGGTGAACGAGCGCTCCTGATGGATTGCCGAACCGGCCAAGAGCGACGCGGAAGGATTTCCGTTCTTCTTTCAAAATTAAAATAACCGGTTTTGTCCGTGGGAGCATGATGTCCGTCATCGATTTTCCATCCCGAAAAAATCCGGAAGCCGAAGCGCTCGGCAAGGTGCCGCCTCAGAATGTTGAGGCCGAACAGGCCGTTTTAGGGGCGATCCTGATTGACAACCCTTCGCTCAACAAGGCGCTTGAAATCCTCAATCCGGATGATTTTTACCGGGATGCGCATCGGCGGATTTTCTCGGCCATCCTCGACCTCAATGAGCGGAACGAGGTCGTCGACCTCATCACGTTGACCGATCACCTTCGCAACAAAAGCGAGTTGGAGGCGGTGGGAGGGGCGGCCTACCTGTCCTCCCTGGTAAACAGCATTCCCACCGCGGCCAATATCCGTCAGCATTCGCGGATCATTCATGAAAAGGCCATTTTGAGGAATTTGATCACGGTCGCGACGGACATCGTCGGACAGGGCTACGAGGATGACGGCCGCGTGGATGAGCTCCTGGATTTTGCCGAGCGCAGCATCTTTGGCATATCCGAAAAGAAACTAAAGCCTTCCTTTGTGCCGGTGAAAGAGATCATCAAGGGCAGTTTTGAAACGATCGAACGGTTGTATGAGAAGAAAGAGCGCGTCACCGGGGTGGCGACCGGGTATGTAAAATTGGACGAGATGACGTCCGGTTTGCAGCCCTCGGATCTGATTGTCATCGCGGGGCGGCCCTCCATGGGTAAAACTGCCTTGGCGTTGGGCGTGGCTCAACATTTGGGAATCGAAAAGCGCGGCACGGCGGCGATTTTCAGCCTGGAGATGTCGAAGGAGCAGCTGGTGATGCGGATGCTCTGTTCGGAGGCGCGGGTGGACGCCCATAAATTGCGATCGGGTTATCTGGGCCGCGCGGACTGGCCCAAGCTGACGACGGCCGCTGGCCGGCTCGCCGAGGCGAGGATCTTTATTGACGACTCGCCGGCGATTTCGGTCCTCGAGATGCGCGCGAAGTCGAGGCGGTTGAAGGCCGAACACGGGCTGGATCTTGTGATCGTGGATTATCTTCAACTCATGCGGGGGCGCGGCGACGCCGATAATCGGGAGCAGGAAATCTCGGATATTTCACGCTCACTGAAAGCATTGGCGAAAGAGCTCCAGCTCCCTGTCGTGGCCATGTCCCAGTTATCCCGTGCGGTGGAAAACCGGGCCGATAAGCGGCCCGTCCTGGCTGATTTAAGAGAGTCGGGCGCCATTGAACAGGACGCGGATATCGTCATCTTCATTTACCGGGATGAAGTCTATCGTTTAACCGATGAAAATAAAGGGATTGCCGAAATCATGATCAGCAAACAACGAAACGGTCCCGTGGGAAGCATCCAACTGGCTTTCCTGGATAAGTACACGCGGTTTGAGAACCTCGAAACGGTCCATGAAGAAGTGGAAGAGTTCTGACGCGGTTCGTTGACAACACGTCCAGCCAAAGGTATACTTGGGGCAGTTTCTTAACGGGGAAGCGAGTCATGTTCGGATTGGGTCTTCCAGAGGTCATTGTTATTTTGGTGATTGTTCTGATTGTCTTCGGGGTTGGAAAGTTGCCCGATATCGGTTCAGGGCTTGGAAAGGCGATCCGTGGATTTAAGAAAGGCATGTCGGAGCCGGGTGAGGCCGACGTGACTTCGAAGAAAAACACGCCGGACGATACCCCATGATGACATTTCCAATAAAACGGTCTGTTTTTATTCTCCTTGCCGGGGGTTTGATTTCCTGCTCAACGCTCCCCATGGAAACCGGCGGACCGGCAGGCCGCAACCCTGCCATAACCGCCGCCCAACCGATTTCGGTGAAAGACCCACGGGCCTATTACCACTTTCTTCAAGCCTACTCGGCGGAATTGGACGATGATAAAGAGAAAGCATTGAAAGAATACGTGTCTGCTCTCCGATATGACAATCAATCCGTCCTGCTTCTGACATCGGCCGCATCCCTCATCATGAAAAAGGGGGACATCGCGGGGGCAACCGCCTATATTGAGTCCGCGCTCCGTTTCGATCCCGATCATGTCCCGACCTTGATGTTCATGGGCGGACTCTATTCCAGTCGGGGTCAATATCGGCAGGCCATCGAGATTTATGATCGTGTCATTCGGCTGGATCCCACGCTGACCGAGGCCTATCTGAGCGAGGGGAGCTTGTATGCAAACCAGCGGCAATTTGACAAAGCGATACAGGTCATCAAAAAAGGAATCGAGATCGACCCGGCTTCACCGCATGGTTATTACTACCTTGGGAGGATCAGCACCGATCAAAAGAACTATCCGGAGGCGGTCAAGGCGTTTGAAAAGACGATCGCGCTTGCGCCGGGGTTTGAATCCGCTTATTTGGACTTGGGAGCGGTTTATGAGGCCCAGGGGGATCACGACGGGGCCCTCCGGATGTATCGCCGGGTCCTGGAAGAAGTAAATCCGCACAGCCATGAAGTGCGATACCGCCTCGTGCAGCTGCATCTTCAACAGAAGTCGTATGACTCGGCCCTGGCCGTCATGGATGAAATACTCGATGCGAATCCGGATGACATCGAGGCCCGTCTGCGGAAGGGCCTGATCTATTCGGAGCAAAAGGAGTTTAAAAAGGCGATTGATGAATTAAGAGCGGTGGCGGTTGCACGACCCGATGAATTAAAAGTGCGTGATTACACGGCCTATCTTTACGAGCAGGCCGAAGATTATGAATTGGCCGTTCAGGAATACCGGGCCATCCTTGAAATCGATCCGAGCTACGTCGATGCGCACCAGCATTTGGGCAGTCTTTTAAATCGCATGAAGAATACAACCGGAGCGATTGATCATCTGACGCGCGCGATGGCCCTGGATCCAAAACGCTCGCAGACTTATTTATTTCTGGGTCTGACCTATTATCAGTCGGGAAACTACGATAAAGCCGTGGAAGTTTTTAAACGTGGAATCTCGAATGATCCGAAGAACCCGGAACTGCTTTTCAACATCGGCGCCGTGTACGACAAGATGAATCGTTTTAACGATCTGGTTGCCGCGATGGAAAAAACGATTCGTTTGGACCCGAAACATGCCAATGCGTTAAACTACCTCGGTTACACTTACGCGGATCGAGGGATTAAATTAAAGGAAGCGCTTGATTTGATCAACCGCGCGTTATTGGTCAAGCCCGATGACGGTTATTATATCGACAGTCTGGGATGGGCCCATTACAAAATGGGAAATATAGACGAAGCGCTCACTCAGCTTAACCGTGCCGTTGCATTGGTTCCGGATGATGCGGTGATACAGGAGCATATCGGTGAGATCTATTTGAGAAAATCCTTGCTGCAAGAGGCGAAAGAGGCCTGGTTGAGATCGCTCGAACTTGATCCTGAGAATAAGAAATTAGCCGACCGGTACAAGACGGCCGGTTTTGGAGACCCGGCTCAGGAAGAACGGATAAAGAAGGCCCGCAAGACCTCTTTTGAGCCGGCACCCTCCCTCACTCATTAAAAAATATGTGCCGAAAATTGTCAGTTCTATTTCAAAGATTGACAAGCCGGGTGATGGATAGCCGTGTGTTAACAGAAGGCAAATATGTAACTTATTGATATTATTTGTTATTAAATATTCTATCTCCAATTCTATTCTGGCATGGATACTGCGTAACATTCATGGCAAGTGTAGTAAAAACTCTAACAGGAGGTGAGCACCATGTTAAAGTACATGCACAGTAAGAAAGGTTTCACCTTGATCGAGCTGATGATCGTGGTGGCCATTATCGGTATCCTGGCGGCCATCGCGATTCCTCAGTACATCAAGTACGTAAAACGG
>CAKKOZ010000133.1 GCA_919901335.1 Nitrospiria bacterium
TCGGAGAGGTGCAGGAGCGGTTGAACTGGCACGCCTGGAAAGCGTGTAGGGGGCGAAAGTTCTCTCGAGGGTTCGAATCCCTCTCTCTCCGCCATTTTTACAATCGGAATAAAGGCCGGGCCCTGTGCGACAGGAGCTTGCGAACCCCGCCAGGTCCGGAAGGAAGCAACGGTAAGCAAAACCTTCTGGGTGCCGCAGGTCGCCTGGCCTTTTTTAAATCCAGGGGGACAGACTTCAAACCTGTCCCCCGACTGTTGACACGGTGATTTAATATGGACTACCAAGTTTCGGCACGCAAATGGCGACCGCAGACCTTTGAAGAGGTCGTGGGACAGGTCCATGTGGCCCGAACCCTGACCAATGCGATCCGCCAGGGCCGTATCGCGCATGCCTACCTCTTTTCCGGGATGCGCGGGGTGGGAAAAACCACGATGGCCCGAATCCTGGCCAAATTGCTGAACTGCGCGGCGGCATCCAGCGGGCCGACGATCGCCCCCTGCCAGTCCTGTCCCTCCTGCCAGGCGATCACGGCCGGGCAGTCGCCGGACGTCATGGAGATCGACGGCGCCTCCAACCGCGGGATCGACGAGGTGCGTGAGCTGCGGGAACTTGTCAAGTATGCTCCCATGGCCGGGAAGTACCGGGTTTATATTATCGACGAAGTCCATATGCTGACGAAAGAGGCCTTCAATGCTCTTCTCAAAACGCTCGAAGAGCCTCCGGCGCATGTGGTCTTCATCTTCGCCACGACGGAGGATCACAAAATTCCGTCCACGATCCTTTCGCGCTGCCAGCACTTTCATTTCAAGCGCATCACGCGACAGGAGATCATCGCGCATTTGGAGCGCATCATCCGCGAAGAGGGCATCCGAATCACCGGTCCGGGGCTGGGCCTGATTGCGAAGGCCGCCGACGGCAGCCTGCGGGATGCGTTGAGCTTTTTGGATCAGGTCGTGGCCTACAGCGGCAAGGAAGTGAACGATCAGGATCTTCAGGTGATCCTGGGCGCGGCCGGCCGCGAGCTGCTTTTATCCATGGTGAAGGCGATTCTGGAACGCAGGACGCCTGAAGCACTGCGGTGGGTGAAAGAGCTGGGCGATCATGGACTGGACTACCGGCAGTTTACATCGGAACTTTTGGAATATCTCCGTCATCTGGTCATCGCCCGCTCGTCCACGGCGCCGGAGGAGCTGATTGATCTTTCACCCGAAGAGGTGAGCGAAATCCGCCGGCTTTCATCCCTGGCGGGCGTCGAAGAGCTGCAACGGCTCTTCGGGATCTTTTCGCTGGCCCTCGAATCGTTTCGGGGAACAGTTCATCCGGGTTTCGTTCTGGAGATGGCCGTGATCCGCGCCACGAAAATCGAGCCGCTCGAATCGTTTGAAAAGCTGCTGGAACGGCTTCGTCTTTTGGAACAGTCGCTCGGCGAGGACGGTCCAAAAAATCCGGCGGTCCGAACGCCTGCCGTTGCGTCGGCCGAGCCGAAGGCCTCCGCTTCGAAGATTCAAATCAAGCCGGCGGCCGAGACAGAACCGCCGGCCGCCGCCCGCCCGACTGAATCCAAGCCGGCATCCGTGAAGGCCGGCGAGGAAAACCCCGAACGGCCCGGTGGAACCGGACTGCCCCTGGAGCAGTGGAGCCGGGTGGTAAAGCGGTTCCTACAAGAAAAGCCGAACCTGGGTTCTTATCTGGAAAAAGGGGTTGTCCAGGAATGGATTCCGGGCGATGCGAAAGACGTCCTGGTGATCGGCTACGATGAGGGCGCGGCTTTTTTCGCCGAGTACATTCAGAAAGAGGAAAGTCGGCCGTTGATCGCGGCGGCGCTTCGGGAGGTCTTTCAACGCCTGATCGAGTTGAAGGTCGTGCGTCTTGAGCGCCCGGCCGGTGAGCAACAGCAGGTCAAACTCAAGAAAGATCAACAGGAACAGCAGCACCGCAAACGGATTCAGCAGGAGACCCTGGCGCATCCGCTGGTGAAAGAGGCCTTGAATATCCTGGGTGGAGAGGTGATCGATATTAAGGAATCTTAAGCAATCCATCGAGGGAGTCTATGACCCAATTCGGCGATATGATGAAACAGGCCCAGGCCCTTCAGGAGAAGCTGGCCCGGCTTCAGGAGGAGGCCGGGAAGAAGATGGTTGAGGCCACGGCCGGCGGTGGGATGGTCACCGTCGTGGCGAACGGGAAGCAGGAGGTCGTTTCGATCAAAATTGATCCGGAGGTGGTAAATCCCGGCGAGGTCGAGATGCTTCAGGACCTGATTCTGGCGGCCGTCAATGAGGCCCGGCGCAAGGCGCAGGAACTGATGACCGAGCAGATGAAAGCGCTGACGGGCGGGATCCGGATTCCGGGCCTGTTTCCTTAAATTGCTTTGAGGAAAGTCCAGTCATGGAAGGTGTGACGCAAGACATATTGGAGCGTTTGATCGATGAGTTGAAAAGACTGCCGGGGATCGGCCGGAAGACGGCGCAGCGGCTGGCCTTTTTTCTGCTTAAGATGTCCGCGGAAGAGGCCCGGGGATTGGCCCAAGCGATTCTCGATGTGAAGGAGCGACTCCGATTTTGCCGGTGGTGCAACAGTGTTTCCGAAGAAGAGGTCTGCCGTTTCTGCGCCGATCCGAGGCGGGATCGCACGCGGATTCTGGTTGTCGAAGAGCCCAGCACGTTGTTTGCCGTTGAGCGAACGGGGGAATACAAAGGCCTGTATCATGTTCTCCTCGGAGCACTGGCACCTCTCGATGGCCGAGGACCTTCCGATATCAAGGCGCAGTCCCTTCTCGATCGTCTGAAACAGGGCGAGACGAAAGAGGTGATCATCGCGACCAATCCGACCATCGAAGGCGAAGCGACCGCGATTTACCTGATGCGGCTCATCAAGCCGACTGGCGTGAAGGTCACGCGGATCGCCTACGGAATCCCGGTCGGCGTGGATCTGGAGTACGCGGACGAAGTGACCCTGATCAAATCCCTCGA
>CAKKOZ010000134.1 GCA_919901335.1 Nitrospiria bacterium
TCCCGGGCGTCATTGCGGTGCTCCTGATCGTGATCACCAGCATGATGACCGCGCTGGGTATTGTGAAGGAAAAAGAGATCGGGACAATCGAGCAGTTGATCGTCACGCCGCTCCGGCGGTCGGAGCTGATGATCGGGAAGCTGCTTCCCTTTGTCGTAATTGGGTTCATTGATATCGGGATCGTTCTGCTGTTCGGGATTTTCTGGTTCGGCGTTCCGGTGCGGGGGAGCATCCTGCTCCTGTTCGCGTTGTCGGCCGTCTATATCCTGACGACCTTGGGGCTGGGCCTGTTCATCTCGACGATCTCCAAGACGCAGAACCAGGCCCAGCTCACCACCTTCTTCATCATGCTTCCGATGATGATCCTGTCCGGCTTTGCCTTCCCGATCGCCAACATGCCGCTCTTCTTCCAGGATCTTTCCTATCTCTCCCCGGTGCGGTATTTCTTGATCATCATTCGCGGGATCTTTTTAAAGGGCGCCGGGATCGACACGCTCTGGCCGCAAGTGGTTCCTTTGGCGATCCTTGCCGTTGTCATCTTTTCGATGAGCGTGCTTCGTTTCCGCAGGACGCTGGAATGACAACCGGCCCCCGGCAGGCGCAGGCGGGTTTTTAAAGGCGGGATGTGTCCGAGGCTTAAAGCTTGCTCAAACGGTCGAGGTCGTTCTCGGTTCCGATCACGACCATGATCTGGTCCTTCTCCAGACGGTCGTCGACGGACGGGTTCAGGTCGAACACCTCCTCGGTCTTCGTGACGCCTTTGGCCGTTTTTACAACCTTCTTCCGCAATCCGATCAGGCTGACACCGTAGCGGGTGCGTAACCGGCTCTCGCGAAGGGTCTGCCCGGCGAGAGCGGGAGGGACCGGAAGCTCCGAGATGCTATAACCGGGAATCAATTCCAGGTACTCCAGCACATTGGGTGCGATCAGGCTGTGGGCCAGGCGGATCGCGGCATCCCGCTCCGGATAGATGACCCGGCTCACCCCCAGATTGTTCAGTATCTTCCCGTGCATCGGAGTCACGGCTTTGGCGATGATATCCTTCACCCCCAGTTCCTTGAGCGCCATGACGATCAAGATGCTCGCCTCGATATTCTCCCCGATGCTGACCACGGCGACATCGACGTTCTGTACGCTGATCGCCTTCATGGCTTTTTCATCGGCCGCGTCGCATTCCACGGCATAGGTCGCAAAGTCGCTCACCAGCTCGATCTTGGCCGCATCCCGATCGATGGCCAGGACCTCGCAACCCTTTTTGATCAATGTCTCGGCCACATTGTACCCGAAACGACCCAAACCGATTACAGCCACCTGACGCATTTTCTTACCTCCTGTTGAGTCAAAAAACAGCTACCCGATCATAACCTTTCCTTCGGGGTAACGGTATCGCGAACGCTGGATGTGCGTCAGCGCCGTAACCCCGATCACCAGCGGGCCGATCCGGCCCAGGAACATGGTCAGGATAATGACCGTCTTTCCGAAGTCGCCGAAGAGCGCGGAGAGACTGAGACTTCCTCCGTTTCCCGTTGACATTCCCACGGTGCCGGCGGCCGAGGCCACTTCAAAAAGCGTCTGAAGCATCGCCTGCCCTTCAGAATAAAGCAGCAAGATCGTTAGGCCCGTAATAAAAGTCATAGCCATCGCGGCCAGGAAGAAGGCTTTGGCAACGACTTGAGGTGAAATCCGCCGATAAAAGAGGGTGACATCCTCGCGACCGCGCATGGTGGACCAGAGAGCCGCCGCCATGATGGCCGCGGTCGTTGTTTTGATCCCGCCGCCGGTACTGCCGGGAGATGCCCCGATGAACATCAGGAGCACGAGGAGATAAAGCGTGGGCGCCGTGAGGGTGCCGACATCCACGGTGTTGAAGCCGGCGGTCCGGGCCGAAACGGACTGAAAGAGGGCGGTCAGAGCCTGGTCGGCCCAGGAGAAGGTTTTAAAGCTTTCTCCCGGGTTTTGGCGCTCAAAAACAAAAATTCCGGCCCATCCGATCAGAAGAATGATTCCGGTCGAAACCAATGCGATCTTGGTATGCAGCGACACCCGGAGGACTTCCCGGTTGATCCGTTTAAGAAGATCCTGATAGACGAGAAAGCCCAGCCCGCCCAGGATAACGAGAACCATCACCACGCCGTTGACCGTAGGGTCGGTTCGATAATTCATGAGGCTGTTTGAAAACAGGGAAAAACCGGCATTGTTAAAGGCCGAGATGGAATGAAATATCCCGAAGTAGACCGCCTTTGAAAGGGACATGTCCTGGAGAAAGCGGACCGCCAGCAGGACCGCTCCCGTGAACTCCAACAGGAGGGTAAACTTCAAAATCCCGATGATAAATCGGATCAGGCCTTCCATGGTAAACGCGCTGAGGGTTTCCTGGATGACCATTCGTTCGCGCAGGCCGATGCGTTTGCCCAAGGCGACCAGAAGAAAGGTGGCCACGCTCATATAACCCAGGCCGCCGACCTGGATCAGAACGAGAATGACGATCTGGCCGAAGAGAGAAAAATCCACCGGGGTGTCTTTGATGATCAGCCCGGTGACACAGATGGCCGAGGTGGCCGTAAACAGCGCGTCGAGCGGGGCAATCACTCGGCCGTCGGCGGCGGCAAACGGCAGCGATAATAAGATTGTTCCGACGGTGATCAGGAAGGCGAATCCGAGCGCCAGAATCTGCGTCGGCGTGAGTCGATAGGTGCGGATTTGATCGATAAAGGTGGTCTGCTCCATCTCGCTTTTACTTCCCGGTCTCCCGCCGCTTGAAAAAAGGCTCTAGAAGATCGATCGGAACCGGGAAGATCATCGTGGAACTCTTGTCCCCGGCGATCTCGGTCAAGGTCTGTAAATAACGGAGCTGGATCGCGGCGGGGTTCTGGCTTAAGACCGTGGCGGCCTCGGCCAGCTTCTGCGCGGCCTGGAACTCGCCCTCGGCATGGATCACCTTCGCCCGCCGGGTCCGTTCGGCCTCGGCCTGCTTCGCGATCGCGCGGATCATGTCCTGCGGCAGATCCAGGTTTTTAACCTCGACGGCCGAGACCTTGATGCCCCAGGGTTCGGTCTGCTGATCGATCACCTGCTGGAGCTTTGCGTTGATCTCCTCCCGCTTGGACAGAAGATCGTCCAGCTGGCTCTGTCCCAGGATGCTCCGGAGTGTCGTCTGCGAGATCTGGGAAGTGGCGTAGAGATAGTCCTCAACCTGAATGATCGCCTTTTGGGTGTCGATCACACGGAAATAGATGATGGCATTAACCTTGACCGAGACATTATCCCGCGTGATCACGTCCTGGGGCGGGACGTCCATCACGATCGTCCGGAGGCTCACCTTGGCCATGCTCTGGATTCCGGGGATGACGATGATCAGGCCGGGCCCTTTCACTTTTTGAAACCGTCCCAACAAAAAGATCACGCCGCGTTCGTATTCCTTGAGGACCTTGATCGAGATGAACAGAAACAGAAAAATGATGATGACGACGCCCGGCAGACCGAAGAGTAGCTGAGTCATGAGTGTCCCCCGCTTGATTTTTGCGACCGTTTGACATGAAGTTTTAGTCCCTCGATACCGGTCACCTCGACCGTTTCACCCTCCCGTATCGGCTCGGGACTCACCGAGTCCCAAATTTCTCCCTGGATCAGGATTTGACCCCTCGGGTTGATCTCGGTCCTGGCGATTCCGGAAGCGCCGATGAAGCCCTCGATGCCGGCGACCGTCTTTCGCTTGTGGGTCTTCCAGGCCATCTCGACCACCAGCACGAAGAATCCGGCCGTCGCGACGGCTGTGGGAAGGATCACCCACAGGGAGATCTGCATCGAAGGAATGTCGGTCTTGATCAGCATCAGCGATCCCAGGACCATCGAGACGACCCCGCCTACTGTGAGAAGCCCGTAGCTCGGCACCTTGATCTCGGCGATGAACATGATGACCGCGGCAAGGATTAAAAGCAGACCGGCGTAATTGATCGGGAGGGTTTGAAAGGAATAAAAGGCCAGGATGATGCAGATCGCGCCGACCACGCCCGGCAGGATCGCGCCGGGGTTGGACAGCTCGAAGATCAGGCCGTAGATTCCAAGAAGCATCAGGATGTAGGCGATGTTGGGATCGCTGAGCGCATTCAAAATCTTCATGCGGCCGGTCATCGGGATCTTCTTCACCCCGGCCGATTTCGTTTGGAGGGTATGTTTACCCGTGGCGGTTTCCACCGTTCTACCATCTACGGCCGCAAGCAAAGCGTTCAGATCGTCCGCGACGAGATCGATGATCTTTAATTTCAGCGCCTCGGTCTCGGTGGCCGAGACGCTTTGGCGCACCGCATCCTCGGCCCATTGAACATTGCGGCCGTGTTTTTCGGCGATCGATCTGATATAGGCGGCCGCGTCGTTCTCGACCTTCTTCTTCATCTCTTTATCCATCTCGCCGCCGCCCATCGCGACGGGGTGGGCCGCCCCAATGTTCGTCCCGGGGGCCATCGCCGCGATATGGGCCGCCAGGGTGATGAAGACCCCGGCCGAGGCCGCACGCGCGCCGACGGGTGAGACATAGACGATGACCGGCACCTCGGAGGCGCTCATCTCCTTGATGATCAGACGCATGGAGGTGTCAAGACCCCCCGGCGTGTCCAACTGGATCACCAGCGCCTGTGCATGATCCTTCGCGGCATCGGCGATCACCTGTGCAAGATATTCGGCCGCGACCGGATTGATCACGCCTTCATACGTGGCGACGGTCACCGTGGCGGTTTCGGACGCCGTTTTGGGTCCGTCGGCGAGGACGGCGCGGGACTGAAAGAGCGGATCATGATCGGAGAGAATCGAGAAGATCAGCGCGGCCGATAACACAAGCACCGGCATGAAGACGACCGATCCGACCCATCGGAAAACGGACATCACAGAGCCCTCACGAATTCGGTTATCATAGTCTTTTCCAGATGGGAGTGTCAAGAAACGGTCAGGGCGATTTCACGGAGCCATGGAATGTCCGATGGGTAGATCGGACGCCGTTCTTCCTGGGGAGCCTCACAAGTTTGCCTTGACAGGCTCTTTTTTTAGGGGCTATGATGAGAAAACTGGGTTGGAAGCGAATGATCAGTCTGGGATCAAAAGTGCTCAACGGAACCCCGAGGATCGTCATCAGTTTGAACGATGCGACGCCTCCGCATCTCATTCAAGCGGCGCGTCAATTCGGACTGGATATCGTCGAACTAAGAATCGACCAATATGCCTCCTTTGACAGCCAGTATGTCCTGCAGGAAGCGGTCAAATTCAGGGATTGTTCGACCATCGCCACGATTCGAATCAAGGCCGAGGGCGGGGGTTGGAAGTTGTCCGAGCAGGAAAGGCTGTCGCTTTTTAAGAAGATCATACCCGAAGTCAGTGCCGTTGATATCGAGTTGTCGGCCGGAACGATTTTACCGGATGTGGTCCGGACGGCCCATGCGGCCAAGAAAACAGTCATCCTATCGTATCATAATTTTGACGGGACTCCCGCCCTCAAGGAGTTAAATGGCATTATGGACAAAGCGAAATTGTTGGGGGCCGATATCGTCAAGGTTGCCGCTCTTGCTGTGAAGCAGGAAGACATACAGGTCCTGGCGGGTTTTACGATCGCGCATGCGAAGAAGAACATCGTAACGATCGCAATGGGCTCCGAGGGCACGCTTTCAAGAGTGTTCTTTCCGGCCCTGGGATCGCTTCTGACGTATGCCTATGTCGGGCAGCCGACCGCTCCGGGCCAGTTGGGTTATGTCGAGTTGTTGGAGTTGCTCAGAAAGTTCTATCCGAACCGTCCATAAAAATCAGGTCATCGAGGGGGTCGCGGGTCTCAGAGCCTGTAAGAGCTCGGTGACGCGTTGTTGTTCCTGATCGGAAAGAGGAACACCGGCGAACCGGACGCGGTAGTAAAGGTCGGTCAATTCAGCGGCGGCGGGACGGAGCGGCGAGAGGGGCGCAGGGATCCGGCCCATGAATTCCCAGGGGGTAAGCGTTTCGGGCTTTGAAAGGCCTTTTAGACGAAGCAGGTCGAGCATCTCAAAGTAAAACGCGACCGTTCTGACTTGGCGCGGTCGGCCGGACCCCCTAAAAGAAAAACGTCCGGCGAATCGTCGGAGGCGGTGAGCAATCCAGACCAGTGCGGCGGTTGCCAAAAGGAAGATCACCACCCCCCTCACCGGATGGAGGATCATCGAGGAAAGAAAGCCCCGGGCGGCATTGAAGGCCCCGCTCACCCGGTTCATTAATTCAAACCGAAGCCTCATCGTGTCGTCCCTCACCTCTTTGGCCAGGCTGATCTGGTCCCGAATGCCGTAATAGATCACGTATCGGTTCCATTGCCACTGGAGCGAATCCATGGACCGGGAGAGAAACCCGAAAACGGCGGCATCTTCCACCGGGGCCGGCGGCGTCGGGTCGAAGGGGATCCAGCCGGACTGCGGAAACCAGACCTCGATCCAGGCATGGGCGTTGCTCTGGCGGACGGTGTAATATTTCCCAAACTCGTTCCATTCGCCGGGCAGGAACCCGGTCACGAGCCGCGCCGGGATGCCGAGGCTGCGGAGAAGGAGGGCCATGGCGGTGGCGTAATGCTCGCAGAAGCCGGCCTTCTGCCGGAATAAAAAATCGTCGATGGGGCTGCCGGACAATACCGGTTCGATGTCCAGCGTGTACCGGTAATTCGTTTCAAGGTATTTTCCGATCGCCGTGATCTTTTGCAACACCGTCTCGGCCGACGGCGACTGCATGAGGATTTCTTGGGCCAACCGGCCGACCCGGTCCGATCCTTCCGGCAATTGAAGATACGGCTGAAAGGTGGCCGGCGGGTAGGCGATCGATCGGGCCTCGGCGTCCGGGCGTGTCAGGAGGGGCAGCATGGATGTGACAATATAATCAATCCGCGTGGCCGGAACCGTCGGCAGGGAGAGGGCATTCATCGCGTTGACCCGAAGTGCATTAAACCGGCCGCTGACCTGGATCGCGTCCGGGGCGCTGAAGAGCACGGCGGTGTCCAGCGGTTCCAAAATCACCTCCTGGGTGATCTCCCGTTCCGGGTGCCGGCGGTACCCCAGATTAAATACCCCGGTGCCTTCCGATGAGACAATCCGGCCGCTGCCGGAACTGTTCCGCCATCTCCGGCCGTCGTAGTCGTCGAAGACCATGCCCCGCCAGTAGACGCCTTCGACCGGTGGGAGCGGCCGTGAAGGCTGGATGCGCATCACCACGGTCGAATCGAGTTTGACCAATCCGATTGCGCCGAGATCAACCTGTTCTGAAAAACCGGACATCCGGATCAGATCGGATTGGGGGCGGTGGAAAAAGCCCAGCCCGACCCGCGGGATGAGGATGAACAGGAGCAGTGTGCATCCCAGCGCGAGAAGCGCGATGCCGTTCGTGCTCATGAAGAAGGGCCAGGTGAGTCCCGGCGACGATCCGGCCGTCAACCGGGCGGCGGGCGACGCGGTTTCAGTGGTGAGATGATGGAGCAACAGCGCCCAGGTGGCCGTCAGCAGATAGAGGATGAACGAGACGAGAAAGGTGATATCGATGGTATAGGTCGAGGCGGCCAGCAGCTGCAGGAAGCTGATCAGGTAAAGCTGGAGATGGTCCTGGGGTGTTCGGAGATTAAAAAGTTTGTTGATCGTGAGAAAGACCACAAAATGGGCGCTGGCCGTCAGCAGGGATTGGGAGAAGAGGAAGAGATCGACGACGAAGAAGGCGAGCGCGGCCAGATTGAGGCCGGTCCAGACCCGGCGGTCGAAGCTGAAGACCTTCCCCTTCAGGACCAGAAAAAAGCTCGCCGCCACGGCCGTGATCGCCGTGAGCGCGAAGAGGAAGGAAAACTCGTTTGTCAGTATCAGCGACAGCAGACCGACCAGCGCGAGCAGTCGTGAGGTGATCTGAAAGGTCCGATCGAGCGTCATGAACGGGGTCCTTGCCGTATTGATTTTTCCCCGGCCCATTCAATGAAACGAGGTTCGTCGGCCACGAGCACATCCGAGAAGCTTCCGCGAACCTTGTCCCAGAGCGGATCGGGGACGGGCAGAATCAGTATCCGGCGCCCGCCTGTCCGGCCGGCAGGTCCGCCGCCGTCGGCCCCGCCGAGCGCGGCGATTTTTGGGTCGAGAGAGTCCGAAGCCGTATCAGGAATCAGCTGGATCAGCGCCAGCGTTTCAAGCAGGGTGTCAAGATCTTGTGATTCATCCGGGTGGTATTCGTCTGATCCGAGAGTCTGTAAGTTGACCGTCTGGCCGCGTCGGAAGAATTCGCGGGCCAGCGCGGCGGTCAAAACGACGGCCCGCTCAAAATCCGCCAGGAGCTTTTCCGATTTCCCCTCTCCGGGAAGATGATTGCTCAGGACCAGATCGACGCGGCCGTCTTCTTCGCGTTCATATTCCTTCAGTAGCAGCTTTGACTGACGGGCCGAGGACTTCCAGTGGATGCCGCGCGCGTCGTCCGCCGCTGTGTAGTCCCGGAGGTTGTGGAAGTCCGTGCCGAATCCCCGCCGGCGATGCTCGTGGTCCTGTCCGGCGCGCGCGCGCGCCGACCGGAGGCCCGGTGGCATGGGAAAGATCCGGGGATAAACCAGCGCCGTTTGAGCCTGGGGCCGGATCAAACTTTTGTGAAAGAAGCCGAAGGGAAAGGTGGTCCGGAGCGTGATCGGGGGCAGCGTGCAAAGACCTCTTTTTTCGAATCGGGTCGTCTGCGGGGAGGCGATCGTCTCCCCGGCCGAAAGTTTAAAGGTGTAAACGGATCGAATCTCGTTGCCTCCTTCGTCCACCCGAAAGGAAAAAGACGGAAGAAAACGCTTGCCGTTTGTGATCCGCATCTCGACCGGGACCGGCTGCTGCGCGAAGATCCGCGTGGGGAACCGCCGTTCCACTGAAATCTTGCGGAGGGACTGTTCGGACAGGATGCCCGAGACGATGATCAGGCTGAGCATCATTCCGAGGATGAGATAGAGCAGATTATTTCCGGTGTTGACCGCGGCGACGCCGACGGCCAGCGTGAGCAGGATGAAACGGGTCCCGGCCGGTGTAAACGTGATCGACCGGTTCCGGTAGATCCGTCGCTGAAGTCTGATTAAGAAGGAGGCCATGGAAAAGCGCGCTCCATTAGAGCGGAACGGGGACCTGATCCACCAATTCCTCAAGGATGCGTTCGGCATCCTCGCCCCGACGGCCGTAGGTTTCCAGCCGTGTGTTGACGATCACGCGATGGGCGAAGACCCGCGGCGCCAATCGTTTGACGTCGTCCGGGATGCAGTAGTCGCGGCCGTTGACGAAGGCGTAGGCCTGCGCGGCTTTATGCAGCGCCATCGCTCCGCGCGGGCTGACACCCAGCCCCAACCGCTCGCTGTTCCGCGTCGCCCGCGTCAGTGCCAGCAGATAATCCACGAGGCCTTCGTCCATTTGGATCCGGTCCACGGCGCTCTGGAGCTCCAGCACCTCGCCGGCCGTCAGGACCGGCTTGAGGTCGCTAGCCGGTTGAAACAGACGCTGGGTGGTCAGGATCACCTTTTCATCCGACGGGTCGGGATACCCGATCCGGATCCGCATCATGAAACGGTCCAGTTGCGATTCGGGCAGCGGATAGGTTCCGTGGTATTCGAGAGGATTCTGCGTGGCGATCACCATAAAGGGCTTGGGGAGCGGGTAGGTGTGGCTGTCGATCGAGACCTGGATGTCGTTCATCGCCTCGAGCAGGCTGGACTGGGTCTTGGGGGTGGTGCGGTTGATCTCGTCCGCCAGGATGATATGGGCGAAGATCGGGCCCGGCTTGAATTCAAAAGCCTGGCTCTGCTGGTTATAAATGGTAACGCCCAGAATGTCCGAGGGAAGGAGGTCGCTCGTAAACTGGATGCGCCGGAAGCCACAGTCAAGCGACCGCGCCAGGCTGTGGGCCAGCGTCGTCTTGCCGATTCCGGGAACGTCCTCGATCAACAGATGCCCGCGGGCCAGCAGCGTCGTGATCGTCAGCCGGACCGCCTCCGGTTTTCCCTTGATCACCTGCTCGATATTCTCTTGCAGTGCCCGGATTTTTTTATCGGCGTGGATCATGAGGAGAGTGTAGCAGAGGGATAAAAGCGAGTCAAT
>CAKKOZ010000135.1 GCA_919901335.1 Nitrospiria bacterium
CTCGCTCGCGCCCGAGGGGGCGTATGAGCAGGAAGGGATTAAATTTCTGTGAGCGTCCGGATTCCCGACAAGGCGCTCTTTCGCATCGACGAGGTCGCGGCGCTCTGCGCGGTGACTGCCCGAACGGTTCGGAACTGGACGCACGAGGGCAAGCTCAAGCCCACGTTCCTGCCGAACGGCCGCCTGCGCGTCGCGCGGGAGGCCCTCGTGGCGCTGCTCTCCGACGATCCGGAAGGGGATGGCTCGATCAAATGGCTTGGGCGCGGTTGACTACAATATCTGATCGTCCTAGACTGGAGTGAGCTATGGGAAAAAAACCCCGCAAGAAAATATATGACGCTTTCCTGCCTTGTAGTCCTGGCCCGATGGCATGGACGACCGAGAAGCCGACGAAGCCAGGCTGGTACTGGTATCGGCCCCCTCGTTATAAATTACCAGGCCATCATAAACCCGAGATCGTTGAGATTATATATACAATATGGCCTGGTGATCGTGAGGCAGAATTGTTTGCTGTTTTATCTGGGAAAACAGCTGATTATGAGGAATCAATTCTGGCAAACGTAAGCGGTCTCTTCGCCGGGCCGATCGAGCCGCCACTATGAGGATTGTTGATCGGCGGACGTTTTTGGCCCTTCCCGCCGGCACGCTGTTCTCTAAATATGTGCCTTGCATATTTGAATCTCTTAAGATCAAGGGAGATTCCACAGAAAATGATTTCCACGACCAGTCGATCGAAGATGCGGTGCGATGTTCCGGCTCCGAAGAATTCGAGGATGTACTGTTTGCCGCGCAGCGCGACGGCACTTCTTTCGCGATGGATTTCGATTCTGTGATGCGCGATGGGCTATACGATAAAGCCCAACTGTTCGCCGTCTGGGAACCATCCGATGTTGTCGCCTTGATCGAACGCTTAAAGCTGGCCCTTCAGGCTGCCTCGTCCTCACCTCGCTAAAACAGTTGCAATAGGCCACAAGAGGATACTTCCGATCATATCGCTTTGCCTGCGCCTGCGGCATGCTCGTGGGCGTGAATCTCTCCGACCTCGCTGAGCAGACCCGCCTCCGGACTGACACGCTTCAACGCCTCACCCGCCAGGCCGAAGCCTGGAAGCACGTCCCCGCCGCGCCCTGGCAGATCCGGATGCGCGACGCCGTCGGCTACAACTGGTGTTGGAATTGAGCCGCTCGGGCCATACCAGACTCCCGCTCCCTTCGCGCGCGCCCGAAGCCGTAATGGCCGCTCGCTCACGGGCGCGATCGAGTCTTGGTAAGCCCCTCGCTTTACCGCCTGCTGACGGGATGGGAGCGCACTGATGCCCTACGCCGCTGCCAAGCCCTGTAAGTCGCCCGGGTGCCCGGCGCTGACGCGGGGGCGGTTCTGCGGCGAGCACGCCCAGGCGCACGCCTCGCGCCGGGCAGCGCAGGACGAACGGCCCTCCCCGTCGAAGCGCGGCTACGATACACACTGGCGGCACCTGCGCGCCAACTTCCTGCGCAAGTTTCCGGCCTGCATCGTCTGCGGCGCCCCCGCCACCGATGTGGACCATATCATGGCCCTTGCCGCCGGCGGCTCGCACCACTCCGACAACCTCCAGGCCCTCTGCAAATCATGCCACGCCCGCAAAACGGCCATGCACGATCGCGGCTTCGGTAATAAACAGGTGGCGATATGACGCCCCT
>CAKKOZ010000136.1 GCA_919901335.1 Nitrospiria bacterium
TCGACGATCAAGGAACAGCCGCGGGACTCGGCGCCGGCCGCGCGTCCTGTGATCTCGAATCCGTCGCTGACGGCATGTCCGATGTCCTCGGTCTGCAAGGCCATGACCGAACCGCAATTGGCCAGGTCATAATGCCGGAGGAGGCCCGTTTGTCCGGGCGGGAGCTCTTCAAGCGTCTCCGGATGAACGATCAGCGTCCGAACCCAGGGCGGGATCCGTTTGTGGCGGGGACAGGCGATGCCGTTCAGATGATCGGTCAGAACAGTGTCGTAAAATTGCGAGCACATCTCGGTCATGCCGTATTCGTTCACGATGTGCGTCCGGGGAATGCCCATCACTTCTTCGTACCGCCGGTAGAGGTCGGTCTTGGATAGATCAATCCGATGTCCCTTGAATCCGCCCGTGTCCATGATCCGACTTCCGCCCGGCAAATGAAAGCGGAGACGGTGAGTCTGGGTATATTCCAGAACCTCGTGGAAGGCCAGCGTGATACCGAGAAGAATCACCGGCTTATCATGTTCACAGGCCTCGGTCAGGGTTCTTAAAAGACGGTCGATATCGAGACCGGTGTCGTTGATATAGTAGGCGGCGTCCTCGCCCCCGTATTCTTGACGGACCATCTCCATCATGTGTGCCAGCGATGACCGGGGCCAAATTTCAGGAGACCCGGTCAGAATGATCATCCGGAGATCACTTAGATCCGGCAAAAGGTGGGCCGAGAAGTTCAAGAGTGCCGATGCTCGATATACTTCCAGACAAGGGACCGGATGTCTTCCACGCTTGGCGGGACCCTGCGACGTTCCGCTGGTGAGGAATGTTTTCTCTGGCCGGCCGCAGGCAAAATCAACTTCCTTGAAGGCCTCCGTTGGGACGGCCGGAATCTCGCGCCAGGAGGCGACGGTGTCCGGCGTCCTGTCTTTGGCCTCGCAGTATTTCCGATAGGTCGGATTCCGGGCGAACTGATGGGAAAAAACCTTCAGCGCCAAGGGTTCAAATCCGGCTTCAAAGGGTCTTTGGACATAGTCCATGACTTCATCGTAAATTCTGTTTTCCTGAGCGGCCATGTGTGCGGTATTATACGCCGGAACACGGAGTGTGGCAATACGGAAGGCATGGCGGATGTTTTCTGTTTCGCGGGGTATTTTCAGTTGACAAAGAAGCCATAATTGCTTTATATTTGGCGTGTTACTATATCTTAGACCCTCTTGGCGGAAAGGGGGTCTGACTCACTGGGTCTTTATAGGAGGCCGAGTAGGTCTTTCGGCCCATTGACGAAGGGTGTGAAGTCCGATAGGATAAATCGAGTTTTGTTGGCACCTCTCAAAATAAAAGAGAAGGAGACGACCGATGAGTTTAGATTATGTAAAATCAACGCCCGGTTTTGAGAAGTTCATGCCGAAGGATTACCGAGACATGATCGATCACGGGCCGTTTGGAAAGAAGGTCTCTGTCTCACAGGTCGGAACCTTTAAAGAGATTCTGGAAGAGCATCCGATGTGCGCCGGCTGCGCCATGACCCTCTTCATCCGCCTTTCCCTCATCGCCCTCCCGAATCCTGAAGATACGATCATCGTCGGCACCGCCGGTTGCGGGCGCCTGGTCCTTTCCCAGGCCGCCGTTCCGTTTGTGTACGGCAATTACGGCGACACGAATGCCGTGGCCTCCGGACTCAAGCGCGGGCTGATGACCCGTTTTCCTGATAAGCACAAGGATGTGGTCGTGATGGCGGGCGACGGCGGGTTGGCCGATATCGGCTTCTCGATGATGATGCATTCCTGGTTCCGGAAAGAAAAGTTCACGACGATCATGCTCGATAACGAGGTCTACGGGAACACCGGAGGTCAGGAAAGCGGCATGACCAACATCGGCTCGGTCTTGAAGATGGCGCCGCTGGGCAAAAAGTTTGAGAAGATTGACATGCCGGAACTGGCCAAGACGGCCGGCTGCGCCTATGTGGCGATGGTCGTGCCGAACAATCCGAAACGGGTGGAGCAATGCATCAAAAAGGCGATCTTGATCGCACGCGAAGTCGGCCCGACCTATATCCAGGCCTATACCTCCTGTAACATTGAATACGCCATCCCCACCGACAAAGTGATGGAAGACGCCAAGAATGTCGAAAACGACCGTTACCAATTCAAGGAATATATTTCCGAAGACGCGAAGCAGTATCTGGGCGAGAAATGGGGCTATAAGGAGTACGCCAGGAAGGCCATTCAAACGGCGGAGGTGGCGAAATGAGATTCAACATCCGCATGGCAGGGGTGGGCGGCCAGGGTGTTGTGACGGCCTCCCACGTTTTTTCAACGGCCGTGATCAATGCCGGCGGCGAGAGCACGATCGTTCCTTTCTACGGTTCTGAAAAGCGGATGGCCCCGGTCGAATCCTATGTCCGGGTCTCAAGCGAGCAAATTTTTGAGATCGGTGAGATCATGTTTCCCCATATCATCCTGGTTTTTCATCCCCAGGTGATTACACACGGCAAATCGTACACCATGCCGTTCCATTTCGGTATCAAGGACAACGGGACGATTTTAGTCAACTCCAAGGAAGAAATTCCGTTGCCGACCGATGAAATGGCCGTTCTCGTAGCGCGGGGGGTTCAGTTCCGCTATATTGCGGCGACCCAGATGGCGTTGGATGTGGCCGGAACCGACCTGGCGACCAACATGGTGCTGGTGGGAGCCATCGCGGGGATCACCGGTCTGGCGACCCGGGAAGCCGTGGCACAGGCGGTCAAGGAACGGTTTTTGGGAAAAGGTTTCGTTGTATCGGGCGGTACGGCCTCCCTGGATTCGGTGGTGGAGCGGAAATTCAAGCACAAGCAGGAGTTGCTGGAAAAGAACATCGCCGCGGTGAATGCCGGCTGGGATTATGCCGAGGCCCATAACTGGCAGATGTCCAAGAAAAAAGAGGCCGTTGCAGCTCCGGCCGGTCGAAAGTAGCCAAAAGGGGGTCCGATGTATCTTGTAGCGAATATTGATCCGAATATCTGCGGCGCCACGAGTTGTACGCTCTGCACCCAGTTCTGTCCCGAGGCCAATACGATTCAGTATGATAAAGAACGCAAAACCGCTTTCGTTTCGGTGGATCGATGCAAAGGCTGCGCCCAGTGCGTTTGGGTCTGCGACAACATGGCGAAGCACCATGCCATCAAGATGATCATGATCGACCAGCTGCCCGAAGAATTTGCAAACAAGCTCACCAAGAATATGTCGTATGAACAGGAAAATCTTAAACCGTCACCCATCAATAAGTAAGAACGCCAACGGAGAGTCATGTACCTAAAAAAGGAACACCTCTACAAAAGAGATGAGCCGTACGTATTGAAGCCGGGGCCGGAAGGTTATGTGCCGCCGGCCGCCGC
>CAKKOZ010000137.1 GCA_919901335.1 Nitrospiria bacterium
GGGCAGGGGAGGAGTTCGTTGTGGCTCCGGGGGCAACCTTCCTCAAAGGCGGGGTGGAGCACGACATCCTGCCGGCGCTGAACTACGGTTTCCGGCGAGCGGTGGTGATCTTCTAACAAGAAAGAAAAGGAAAATGAGCATGGAAGACAAGCCGTACTCTTATAATGGAATCCTTTTCGGATACAGACCCGGGAGGTTTCTCGAGGTTCTGCACAAGATCCGAGAAGGAACAGCAAATGACATCGCAACGGCGATGGGTATCGAAAACGGCGGAAAGGCGTTCGGTTGCACGATCAGTGTGATCAACTACAAGTGTAAGGAGCAGGGCGTTCCTCCTCCTTTCAAGAAAAGATCTGTAGGTGGACTTGGCAACAGCCCATCGTACATCTACACCGGAGACAAGGCGCCATCTCGTCTGATTCCTGAAGACGAGTTCGAGTACTGTCGTGCGAAGCACGATCCCTACTCCCCAAGCACGCCGACGCCCGTCAACAACCAGGAAAACCGGGCTCCAAAGCAAAAGAGCAGTCCGCAAGTGATCGCGGGGATCACGGGGAACCGGCCCGGCTGGAACACGAAAACTCGGCCTAACTACAACAAAAGGCCAAGTGGAAACCCAGGAAGGAAACACCATTCTTGGACCAATGAAGATGACGATCGCTTGATCCAGACGAAAGCGTCACTCCAAATCAAGTCGTTTGATTCCGACGCCGATCTCTGGATTGCCGTTTCGAAGACCCTGTTCGGCATGTTCAAGATCGACGTGACGCCGGCCGCAGCATCCTCGAGACACAAGAGACTGATGGAGACGCGAGTTCTTCCCGGATCCTCGTTCTCACAGAAGGCCACTTCTGCTGTCGTCAACTTCGACGTCGATGCCAAGAAACTCGACTCTCGTGACCCGATCGACAAGCTGGTCAAGCTCTCCGACAAGGTAGACCACATGAGAGACGAGTTGCGACACCTGACAGAGAAGGTCAACAAGCTGCTCGATATGTGGAGCTAGGATGCTGGTTTTCTACGCAAAGAAGGATGGTGATGATGAGCGATGAACACATCGATAGGATTGCGACGGCACTGGAGAAGATCGCCAATGTTCTCGACAGGGGCGAGATCGGCATCATGATCCGTGCAGAGGACAACGTGTTTCCGATCTACATCAACAACGAGGACGGAAAGAACTTGTTGGGTGAGGTAATGAGCGCGATCCCGCTCGTGTTGAGCGGTGGCCTGGACATCGAGGTTACCGGTGGCGAGAGTACGTTCCCGCTCCACGTTCGAATCAAAGAACAGAGGAAGGAAAACAAATGACGGACACGACCAAGGGTTACTACGGGTACAGGACATTCAACAAGGATGTTCTCACCGATCTCAAGAGTCGTGGCTACGTGCCACGGAAACCAGGAGGACATCGTTGTCCGTGCACCCTGTTCCATCCGAGCAAGCAGAAGCGAATGGATATGCACGGCGGAGAGCGTGACTTCATCTTCATGGCCTCGGTGTTCCCCAACACGGACCACGCGATGATCTTCAAGAAGGACGGCAAGGCCACCATGTTCCTCTCCTGTCCGTATCAGGACATCAACGATGTCAAGCAGAAGAAGCTTCAGGAAGATTTCTGCAAGAAGTACGGATTCAAGATGACGGTCAGCGAGAAGTCGGTCTACGGATTCGGCTCGATCCAAATTGAGGTCACGTTGATCTGATGCGGGTCGCCTTCACCGTCTGGTTCTGCCCGATCGCGCAGCCGAGGCATAAGGCGCACGTACTCGAGGACAAGAACGGCAACGTGGTACGGGGGCCGACCGGGC
>CAKKOZ010000138.1 GCA_919901335.1 Nitrospiria bacterium
GCCGAATGGCAGAAGCTCCGGTCCCGTTTTTCCTCTGAAGAAAAGTATCGGGAGGGGTTGACGGCCCAGGGCCTGACGCCCGACGACGTGCGAAAGGGCGTCGAGCAGCACTTGGCCATTCGAAAACTCACCGACCGGGAAGTCCGCTCCAAAATCAAGATCAGTGAAGACGACATGAAAAAATATTACAACGACCACCCGGAGCAATTCAAAAATCCGCGGCAGATTCGTCTCCGCATTCTGCTGGTCAGCATGGATCCCGCCGGCCTATCGGATGACTGGGAGGCGGGCCGCGTCAAGGCGCAGGGGTTTGCCGACCGGGCCAAAGCGGGGGAGGATTTTGCGGAAATCGTGCTTGCGTCCTCGGAGGAGTCGGACGCCGGGACGACCCGCGGGGATACGGGTCTTGTTCATGAAGGGCGGCTGCCGTATGTCGAGCTCGAATCGGTGGCCTATAACGGCAAGGTCGGCTCGATCAGCGATCCGGTCCGGACCCTTTACGGCTGGGTCGTGTTCCGGGTGGAGGAGAAAAAACCGGCGGAGCAGTTGACGTTTAAGAAGCTGAATAAGGAGTTGTTTCGAAGCGAGTTGGAGGCGTCCGCCACGGCGGAAAAATTGAAAGACTGGGTGACGGGGCTTCGGTCCAGGGCCGACATCAAGATCTACTGAGGACAACTCCTTCCGGGTTTATCTTTCATAGGGCACGGCGCGTTGATGCCGCAGATAAGCGAGGGGCCGTTGCGCCGATGGGGGTTGGGAATGGTCGCCGCGCTCTGGATCTTTTCGGGGGCCTCGGCGGTTCAGGCGCGCCTGCTGAATATCGGCGGCGTGTTAAGCGTCAACTACAATCAGTCCACGACTTTCTCGGAGACCGAGTCCGGCAGCCGGGACACCTCGGTCAACTCGTTCGGTCAGCAATACAGCCTCCGGCTCTTCGGGGATTTTTATCGCCTGGGGGGTTATAGCACCGACATCTCCTGGCTCGAGCAAGTCGTCAATTATCCGGATGCGGACCAGACGAACCGGTTTGGCGTGACGGATTACCGCTTTTCCGTGAATTTGTTTCCACAATGGCTGCCGATGGATCTAAGCCGCGCACGGAGCGCGCGGGAGACGGATCTGGAAATCGGAGGCGTGAGTATGACGACCCGGGATCACGTTGACTCCACGGCGGCCCACGCGGCGATCCGCGCGACCCGGTTCCTCCCGCAGATGGTCTTAAACTACCAGCAATCGGAATTAACGGCGGATTCGGGATCGGAATTCTTAAGCCGCGCCGCCAGCGCCTTTACCGACACGACCCTGGGCGCCGCCCGTGTATCGGCCGGTTACCAGTTCAGCGAGACGGACACAAACGCTTCAAGCCCGACGACGTCACACGGGGTTAATCTCGATGTGAGTTCACAGGTGACCCCCGGTCTGACCGTCGTGGGTTTTGGGCGCTACTCGAGCAGCCGTCTTTCCGAGATTGCGACGGCGCCGGGGGTCTCTTTCTTTCAGGACCGCAGCTTCGGCGCCTCGGCGGTCTATTCCCCTCCCTTGTACTGGTGGGACGGGCTGGTTGCGTATAACTACAACGAGAACCCCGTCTTCAATGACTTCAAAAGCCAGTCCGTCCAGAGTTCGGCCCGCCTGCGGTATAATGAGAAGACCGACTCCGCCTTCGGCGCGCGTTATCTCCAATTTTCAATCACCGATTCGACCATCCAGTCCGAATCGGTCGATGCGTCCCTGAATTACAGGCCCTTCTTCGGCCTGACGACCGGCCTGGGCGGAAATGCGGGTTTGACGGCCGCCCAGACAGCCGGAGAGGAGGATACGGACAGTCTGTTCCAGCACTACCAGTACAACATCAATTACAACCGGCCCTGGAAGTTTTTGCAGTACCGGGCCTCCTATCAGGTCGGCTACGGGCTCTCGGATACCCAGCCGACCGGGGTTCAATCCGTGGATCTGGCCAACGGTGTTTCGATGGGAGTGGATAACACCAATACCCGGATCGTCCATGTGGGTCTTAACACCACCTACAGCCATATCCAACGCGTCAGCGAATCGGTGGGAACCGAGCAGAGCAGCTATTTGATTGCGTTGACGGCCGATAGTTCGTATTTTACGGAGTTGATATTGGCCGGCGATCGTCTGGATCTGCGGGCTTCGCTGAACTCCCTGGATAGCACGGGCATCGGCGTGGTGGGAAGAACCTCCTCCGGCGACCTGACCGCCAATTACAGCACCCGGATCGGGCTCAGCGTGAATACGGCCTATCGGATTGCAGACTATCCGACGGAGTTGCAGCTGGATCGGCAGACCTTTTCCGTCCAGGCGCAGTACGCGACCCATGTGATACGGAACATGAATTTTCGTCTGTCAGTGAGAGATTTCTTTGAAGACAACCGGTACCGGCCGGATGCCAACCTTTTAGAGGAAAATTTGTCGTTGAATTATCAGCTCGGAAAACTGGCATTTGTCCTGACGTACCAGGAAGTCGGCACTCGAACGTCCGGCGATCGGTACGGGAGCCGTTCCTTGACGGCTCGGGCCAGTCGGACGTTTTGAGGGTTAAATGAAGTTCAAAAGTTTAAAAGGTTTGAAAGGCTTGAAAGGCTTGAAAGGCTTCAAGGTTTTTTCAACCTTTCTGGTTTTATTTCTCACAGCCTGTGCCACCCTGGAACCGGCCCCCCGGGTGGAACGGTTCTGGCCGCTGCCGCCCGATCCGCCGGTCATTTCGTATCTGAGCAGTTTTTCCGAACCGAAAGATTTGGGGGCCCGGCGGGGCTGGTTCATGAAGATCTTTGGACTTCTTATCGGCGAAGAGGACGCTCCCCCCATGCTTCGTCCTTATGCCGTGGCGACGGATGGGAAGGGCCGCGTCTATGTGACGGACACCGGTCTCCAGGCGGTCCACATCTACGATTTCCCGGCGAAAAAGTATCGGCAGATTTTCTGGATTGTCCGGGGTCAGTCCCGATTGATATCACCCGTCGGCGTTGCCCTGGATGAAGCCGGGCTGATCTACGTGTCCGATTCGCAGCTCAACCGGATTTTTGTTTATGAGCCCAAAAAAAGGAAGCGGGTTGGGACGATTGGAGAAGCGGGACAGTTTGAGCGGCTGACCGGCATTGCCTATCATCCCGCGTTGAATCGTCTTTACGCCGTGGACACCGCGGCCCATCGGGTCGTCGTGTTTGATCCGGGCGGCAAAACCGTCATGACCTTCGGCCGGCGCGGGGATCAAGACGGCGAGTTGAATTTTCCGACGCATATCACGATTGATTCCGGGGGCCTGTTATACATCACGGACTCGATGAATTTCAGAGTGCAGATCTTCGACTCCGACGGACGATTTCTCGCAAAACTGGGCAAGCTGGGGAATACCCTGGGCAGTTTTTCCAAGCCGAAGGGTGTGGCGGTGGACGCCGCCGGGCATATCTTCGTGGTGGACGGCCTCTATGACACGGTCCAGATTTTTAACCGA
>CAKKOZ010000139.1 GCA_919901335.1 Nitrospiria bacterium
GCGCGGATCATCCGGTCGCTTGAGATGGATCACATTCGTCCTCACCGCGTCCGGGCGATCCGCAGGCTCTTACACGACGAAATCAGGATTGGAATCGTTCCAGAACCGCTTTCTTGACCGCGGCGAGCAGGGCATCTTTCCCCACGGGTTTCACAAGGTAGTCTTTCACCCCTTGTTTCAAGAGGCTGACAGCCAACTGGGTGTCCGGGAAGCCGGTCATGACAATCAGGGGCAGGGTAGGGTATTCCTTCCGGAAATAGCTGATGGCTTCCAGCCCGTTGATTTTGGGCATTCGGAGATCACAGACGGCCGCATCGATCTTCAGGGGGTTGTCTGCCTCATTAATCTTCTGGATCGCTTTTTCTCCATCCTCGGCCTCGACGACCTCATAGTTCGCTTTGAGCAGGTGGTGCTTGACGGTCGATCGAATCTCTTCTTCATCTTCAATCACCAATATTCTCGGCATGGCGGTTTCCTCCTTATTAAAAACGCGTTTGTATGTGTACGCCCTTCGAAATTTAAACCTGCAAGACTTTCTTTTTCCCTAAACGGCCTTTTCGACCTTGATGTTTCGTCGATCCTCCTTTCCCTGTGAAGAATCGTATGCGGGGGGAAGCCTCACGATAAAGGCGGCGCCTTGGCCCTCTTCGCTTTCCACGCTGATACTGCCGCCGTGGTTCGCGATGATTTTGTGAACAATATTTAAACCAAGACCGGTTCCCTTTCCAGGATCCTTGGTCGTAAAAAACGGCATGAAGAGCTGGCTGAGATGTTCCTTTTTGATCCCGGCTCCCGTGTCTCGGATGGTGATCACCACAGAGCCATCCTCATAACGCGACGACACAAGCAGGCGGCCCTTTCCATTCATGGCTTGAACCGCATTGCTGACCAAGTTAACGAAGACCTGTTGAATCTCTCCGGCGGTGCCACGGATCGGAGGGATGTCTTGATAGTCCGTCACCAGCTCAATGTCATTAAAGGGGGTCGAGTATTTGGAAAGCTTGACCGCCTCCTTGAGTTGATCGTTCAGATGGATCCGCCACTCGGCTCCAGGGGTGGAGGTGGCCCGCGAGTAAAAGGAAACACCCTTGACAATGTCGGAGGCCTTGTTGGCGTATTTGATGATTTCCTGGGCATATTTTTTAACGCGAGCCGGATCCTCTTCTTCGAGGATCATCTCGGCCTTGCCGAGCATGACGGCAAGCGGGTTGTTCACTTCATGGGCAATGCCGGCCGCCATGATCCCAACCTGGGCTAATTTCTCGGACTGGATCAGTTGCTGCAGCAGGTCGTTTGAAGCAAGGACCCGATCCACGGGCTGGACCATGTCGGACAGGTCATGGATGATCTTCTCCGCAACCTGGATCTCTCGATCGATAATCTCGAGGTGCTTTGCGCATTTGGGATGATCGGTCATCTTATCGGATAGATAGACGATAGAATTCTTAATGACCCCCAGCGGACTTTGGAGTTCATGCGAGATCCCGGACGAGATCTGCTGAAGCATGGTTAACTTATTTTTTAACAACTCTTCCTGAACTTCTTTGAGTTCCTGCGTCCGCTCCTTCACTTTGCGCTCCAACATCTCGATAAAATTCCACATGAGTTTCGCACTGACCCCCCCCAAGAGTTCCGCATGAGGATATTTTTCATCTAAAATCTGCACCCGGACGTCCGGGTCTCCGGTCACGTCCGCAATCAGGTCAACCCCTTCCCGGCAGATCATCTGCCTGAAGTCGGTTGTGGTGGGGATGTTCACGGATTGGGCGTACTTGATGGCCGGGGCCTCCAGGCGTTTGTCGGCGACGCCGAGGATCTCAATGCCTTCCTCCCGGTGAAAGAGTCGAAGCAATTCCAGGCCGCCCCGCCCCCCTCCAACGATGGCCAGTCCTAATTTCTTTTGTTGATCGGTAGGCATCACAACCTCTTCAGCCACCACGGCCATCTTCGAACTCGCCATCTGTCGGACCCATTTTACCACTTCTTTTCTTCAGCAGTCAATCATCCCCACGGCGTCCCCCGCCTCCCGTCGGACGCTCCCGGCCGGGGCTGTCCGCATCGGCGCGCCGCAACAGGGCATAACCCTCCCGGCGAATTTCCTCCTGCTTCTCCGCAATCTGTTGTTGAGGAACGTCGTACTGCCGGAGCACCCGGTCGAAAATCTCCAGGGAGGTTTCAAACTCCTCCGGCACCACCTCGTTCGCACCCAGCCGTAGGAGATCATCCACCTCCTTGACATACCGGGTCCTCACCACGATATGAATATGCGGGTTGGCCTGCCGGGCCACCTGAATGGCCCTTCGGACCGCAAACGGATCCGAGACGGCCAGGACCAGGACGCGGGCGTCTTTGATCCGGAGCTGACGGAGCACTTCGCTCTGGGTCACATCACCGAAAAAGAGCGGCTCCCCATGCGCGCGGCCGCGACGGACCGCTTCCCCGTGGAGATCCAGGATGACATAGGGAATGCTCCCCTCCCGGAGAACCCGCGCCAGATTTCGGCCGTTGAGTCCATACCCTGCGATAATGACATGGCCCTGAAGTACCGGTGCGTCCGGACTAACGTCAATCGATCGCCGGCGCCTGCGCCACCCCGCCAGTCGTCCCAATGACTCGACCCGCCTGGAGAGTCGCGGTCCGATCTGGATCAGAAAGGGGGCCGCAATCATCGTCAGGATGGAGAACCCCAGGAAGAATTGATAGCCGGGTTGTGTCAACAGGCCGACATCCTGGCCGGCCTGCGCCAGGACGAACGAAAATTCCCCCACCTGAGGGAGGTATAATCCGACCAGGATGGCGACCCGAACCGGATAGCCCATGGCCAGCGTGACACCGGCCACCACCGCCCCCTTGATCATCAAAACCACCGCCGTCAGCAGTAGAACCAGAGGCAGCGCGTCGATGAACAGCCGGACATCCAGCAGCATGCCGATCGAGACGAAAAACAGGCTATTGAAGCTGTCCCGGAAGGGCATGATATCCGCGAGCGCCTGGTGGCTGTATTCCGACTCTGAAATGACCAGGCCGGCGATGAAGGCGCCCAGCGCCAGCGATAGGCCGCTTTCCTCCGCCAGCCAGGCGATGCCGGCGCAGATCAGGAGCACGGTGATCACAAACAGCTCCCGGCTTCTCGCCCGGACCACCAGCGCGAGCACCCTGGGCACCAACCATCGGGAGGCAACCAGAACGGCCCCGATCAATGCCAGGGATCGGGCCAGGGTCACCAGGATATCGACCGAACCTTCCCGAAGGTTTCCGCTCAGCAGCGGGAGGACCATCATCATCGGCACCACGATGAGGTCCTGGAAGATGAGAATCGCCAGGGCCAACCGGCCGTGCGGCGAATCCAGTTCCCCGCGTTCCAAGAGGATTTTCAGAACAATGGCCGTACTGCTCAAGGCCACGAGAAACCCCCAGAAAACGGCGGATGGGAAAGAGGTCCGGAAAAGAAAGAATCCGACGAACGCCGTCAGAACGATCGTGAGACCGACCTGCAGGGCGCCTCCGCCGATGGCGAAGGTCCGGATTCGGGCCAGCCGGGCCAGGGAGAATTCCAGCCCGATGGTGAAGAGCAAGAGCACCACCCCCACCTCGGCCAGAACCTCGACCCGTTCCAGGTCGTCGATCAGGTTCAGGCCGTACGGACCGACCAATCCGCCGACGATTAGAAATCCCACGATCGAGGGAAGGCGGAGACGGTGGAAGACCAGAACCACCGCCACCGACAGACCAAAGATCACGACCAGATCGCGAACGAATTCAGTCTGAGGCATACGAGGACTCCAAAATCTCGGGTCGCTGACCCTCCAGGAACATCGAGAGTTGTATTATACAACAAGCGAGGGCCGTTTGAATGAATCGAAACGATTCCCCCTTGACATAAACCGGCAAACCCGTTATGCTCCCCTGGGTTTGAAATCGAAGGGGTCTTGCATGGCCTTGCTCACCAAAACTCCCTGGTTGTTGATCTTCTTCATTCTGTTGGGGGGGCTGCTCGGCGGACTGCTGGGCGAAATTCTAAGAGTGATCACGCCCCAGGGCCCCTTGCAGGACATCTTCGCCCGGGTTCAAAGCATCGGCCTCAATCCGCCGTTTACGATCGACCTAAAACTGTTTACGGTCACCTTCGGCTTCATGCTCCGGATCAACCTGTTCAGCATCCTGGGAATCCTTCTCGGGATCTTTATCTACAAGCAGGCGTAGGGGCAGACCTGCGTGTCTGCCCTTTTCGGGGCGCACACATAGGTGCGCCCCTACCGGACCCCCAGGTGCATCTCCTTTAATTCCTTGATCCGGTCCCGAAGCTCGGCCGCTTTTTCGAACTTCAGCTCCTTCACCGCCGTCCGCATTTCCCTCTCCAGGCCGCGGATGATACCGGGAATCTCATTCAATGGAATATATTCCTCCGCCGCCTCCGCAGCCGTCGGGACGGTGACGTAATCAGCCTCGGAAATTTCATACAGCGCCCTTGGAATCCCCTTCCGGATCGTCTCCGGTGTGATCCCGTTGGCCCGATTGTACTCCCCCTGGATCTTCCGTCGGCGTTCCGTCTCCCGGATCGCAAGGCGAATGGACTCGGTCATGACATCCGCGTACAGGATCACTTCGCCCGCGACATTCCGGGCGGCCCGCCCGGCCGTCTGAATGAGCGACCGATACGACCGCAGATAGCCTTCTTTATCAGCGTCTAAGATCGCGACCAGCGACACCTCGGGAAGATCCAGCCCTTCCCGGAGGAGATTGATCCCGACGAGGACGTCGAATATCCCCCGCCGGAGGTCCCGGATGATCTCGGTCCGCGCAAGCGTCTCGACTTCGGAATGAAGATAGCGGACCTTCAGCCCCAGCTCGTGGTAATACTCGGTCAGATCCTCGGCCATCCGCTTCGTCAGCGTCGTCACCAAAACCCGCTCATTCCGCGCCGTCCGTTTTTTGATCTCGCCCAGAAGATGGTCCACCTGTCCCTTGGCCGGCCGGACCGTGATGACCGGATCCATCAATCCGGTCGGACGGATGATCTGCTCGATGATACGATCCCGGCCGTGATCGAGCTCGTACGGGCCGGGCGTGGCCGAGACGTAAACGACCTGCTTCATGTGTCGCTCGAATTCCTCGAAAGCGAGCGGACGATTGTCAAAGGCGGACGGCAGACGGAAACCGTACTCGACCAGGTTTGTTTTGCGCGACCGGTCCCCCGCATGCATCCCGCCGATCTGGGGCACGGTCGCGTGGCTTTCATCGATGATCGTCAGGTGATTCGAGGGAAAGTAATCGATCAGGGTCGGCGGCGGCTCGCCCGGCCGGCGGCCGGAGAGATGCCGTGAATAATTTTCGATTCCATGACAGTAACCCACCTCGTGGATCATTTCCAGATCGAACACCGTCCGCTGCTCGATCCGTTGGGCCTCGATCAGCTTCCCTTCGTTTTTTAAAAACCGTATCCGTTCCGAAAGCTCCGCCTCGATTCCAGCCAGCGACTCCTTCAACCGGTCCGGCGGGATGACATAATGGCTGTTGGGATAGATCGCGAGCTTCTGAAATTTCCGCATCACCTCGCCGCGCAGCGGATCGATCTCGGAGAGGGCTTCGACCGTGTCGCCGAACAGTTCAATCCGGATCGCATGGCTCTCGGACGCGGCCGGAAAGACCTCGACGATGTCGCCGCGCACCCGGAACGTCCCGCGAAGCAGATCATATTCGTTCCGTTCATACTGGATCCCGACCAGTTTCCGGAGAAGGGCCTCGCGCTCGATCGTCATCCCCTCGTTCAGGGCGAGCATCATCCCGCGGTAGGCCTCCGGCGAGCCGAGGCCGTAGATGCAGGAGACCGAGGCTACAATGATCACGTCCTTCCGTTCAAACAGCGCGCGGGTGGCGGCATGCCGCATCCGGTCGATCGCGTCGTTGATCGAGGAGTCCTTCTCGATATAGGTGTCGGTCTGCGGAAGATAGGCTTCCGGCTGATAATAGTCGTAATAGCTGACAAAGTAGGCGACGGCGTTGTCGGGGAAGAAGGTTTTGAATTCGTGGTAGAGCTGTGCGGCGAGCGTCTTGTTGTGAACGATCACCAGCGTCGGTTTCTGGACCCGCTCGATCACGTTCGCCATCGTGAAGGTCTTTCCCGATCCGGTCACGCCCAGGAGCACCTGATGCTTCTCGCCGCGCTCGATCCCCTCGGACAGCGCCGCGATGGCCTTTTCCTGATCGCCCTTGGGCGTGAAGTCCGCGCTGAGTTTGAATCGCTCCATCGGTGGATTCAATCTCCGAAGAGTCCTTCCACAAAATCACGGGCCGAGAAATCCTCCAGGTCCTCCATGCCTTCGCCGAGGCCGACCCACTTTACCGGGATGCCGAGTTCTTCCGTAATCGGCACCACCACGCCGCCCTTGGCCGTCCCGTCCAGCTTGGTCAGCACCACGCCCGTCACCCCGATCGCCTCGTGAAACCGCCCGGCCTGGGAGAGGGCGTTTTGTCCCGTCGTCGCATCCAGAATCAGAAGGGTCTCGTGAGGGCTTCCCGGCAGGGCCTTGTCCATGACCCGCTTCATTTTCTTCAGCTCCTCCATGAGATTGAACTTCGTATGCATCCGGCCGGCCGTGTCCACGATGACCACGTCCATTCCCCGGGCCTTCGCCGCCGAAAGACCGTCAAAGATGACGGCGGATGGATCCGATCCGCTTTGATGTTTGACCACGGGGCAATGGACCCGCTGTCCCCAGACCTCGAGCTGCTCGATGGCCGCCGCGCGAAACGTGTCGCCCGCCACTAAGAGCACGGCCTTGCCCTCGCCTTTAAACCGATGGGCCAGCTTGCCGATGGTCGTCGTCTTCCCAACGCCGTTCACCCCCACCATCATCACCACGAATGGAACGGCCGCGGCCGCATTGAACCGGCCCGGCTTTTTCTCCAGCAACGTCAGAAGCTCCGTCTTCAGAAACGTGTTCAGCCGGGACGGATCGGGCCGCTCACGTCGGTCCAGACGATCGTGAAGCGTTGCCAGCAGCCGCTGGACGGTGCGGACCCCCAGATCGGCGCCCAATAGAATCCCCTCCAGCCGCTCGATCAGATCCGCATCGATCGTCTTCTTTCCGAGGATCAGATCCTCGATGCCCGCCTTCAGTCGCTGACGGGTTTTGGACAGGGCCTGACCTAAACGTTGAAACATGCCTTATCCCTATGTCACATACGCGGGTGGCCGGAGGCGGGGCGCCCCATCCGCCCGCAACGGAAGGGCCCCACTTAATTCCCTCAACAGGGCGCTTTCCTTTCGGCGCATTCGGCGCGCGTCGGCCGGCTTTTCGTGATCATAACTCAGAAGGTGGAGGATGCCGTGGATCATCAGCCGGGCTATTTCGCGACGGAGGCCGTGACGGCGTTCCCGGGCCTGCCGGCGGGCCGTCGGGACCGAAATCACGACGTCCCCAAGAAAAGGGGGCGGGGATTGGTCCACGTTTTTCTTCACCTTGACCGGCTTCGAATACGCGAGCGAAAACGCCAGCACATCGGTGGGTTGATCCTTGCCGCGGTAAATCCGATTGAGCGATTGGATCCGGCGGTCGCTGATAAACGACAGGCTGATCTCGGCGTCAGGCTGCCCCAGCGCGTGAAGAACCTTTTCGGCCAACGTTCTGTAAGTTTCGACCCGCAGAGGGATGCGGCGCTGCCGGTTCGCAATCCGGATCATCTATTTTCTTTTTCGTTTTCCAGCTCGTCCCTCATACCGGTCGTATGCCTTGACGATCTCCTGCACCAACCGATGCCGGACGACATCCTGTTCGGTGAAGTAAACAAACTGAATCCCCGGAACATCCCCCAAAATCTCCTGGATCTCGATCAGGCCGGACCTGCGCTCGGTCGGCAGGTCCACCTGGGTGATATCACCCGTCACCACGGCCTTGGAATTAAACCCGAGACGCGTCACGAACATCTTCATCTGCTCCGACGTCGCGTTCTGCGCCTCGTCCAGAATAATAAAGGAATCGTTCAAGGTCCGGCCCCGCATGTAGGCCAGCGGCGCGATCTCGATCTCCCCCCGCTCCACGTACCGATTCGCCCGTTCGACGTCCATCATATCGTACAGCGCGTCGTACATCGGACGGAGATACGGATTGATCTTGGCGTACATATCCCCCGGAAGAAATCCCAGCTTCTCTCCGGCTTCGACCGCCGGACGGGCCAGGATGATCCGGCTCACCTCACGCTTGGTCAGCGCCGAAACGGCCATGGCCATGGCCAGATAGGTTTTCCCCGTACCGGCCGGGCCGATCGCGATCACAAGATCATTTTTTCCGACCGCCTCCACATAACCGCGCTGCGTCCCGGATCGCGGCACCACCATCCGCTTTTTAGTGCTGATGGGGATCGCGTCTAAGAAAAGCCCTTTAATGGACACAGCGGGGTTCTCATGAAGGGCGGCAATCGCGTAGTGAACGTCCTGCGGCCGGAGTACGAAGCCCTCATTCATGATGCCGGCCAGGCCGAGCAGCAACCGCTCGGCCCCCTTCACGGCCTCGGGAGATCCATGAATCGTGATCTCGTCTCCACGGGCCGTCAACCGGACATGAAGAGCTTCCTCAATCCGCTTCAGGTGGTCGTCGTAATGCCCGAACAGGGCCTGGGTTTCAATCCCGGCGGGAAGCTTGATGCGGACGCGGCCTGATTCTTCCAACGCGATCTTTCCCCTCGACATACGGCCATGTCATAACATCAAAGGGATGAAAAAGTCAATCGCGCCGGTGAATTCCTGACACGGTGTTGCAAAACTCGTTTGGCGCGCAGGCTGCTAATACTCTCTCCAGGACAGTGTGGTAAACGCGGAACCCACCTGCATCATCGCGGCCGTCACGGCATTGACCACCGTGTTATTGCTGTAGAGGATCGTGGCGCCGCCGGTGCCGAGCTTATTGCCGGCCACGGTCCTTCCTTTGACCGCGGCCGCGCCCAGAAACCAGCTGCCGCCGGCCATATCGAGATCGCCCTCCACGTAAATGAGGCCGCGGAACTCGAACTGAGCGGTCACCTTCATGTCGCCCGTCACGATCAGTATCCCCTCCCCCGAGGGACAGTTGCTGGACGGCTTGTAGACCTGGGTGCTTAGCTTGTTATCGATATAGGTCACGCCGGAAGGACAGGCGCCGGCGCTGGTATTCGCGTTGGCCTTTATGTTATCCACGACCGTCTGATCCACACCTAACAACGTTTTTAGGTCAGGAAAAGCCGCAGCGGCGTCCACCTTCTTCCAGCCGGCAGGAGGGGGGGGGTCATCCGTCCCACCCCATCCCTCGAAGCTGCCACTGGTATCGATATCGGTCTCTAAATTTGCAAGGACGGCCGGCTTGCTTCCGGTGGCCAAGACCTTGCCTGAATACGGCGCATTCAGGTTGGCATCCGGGTCGGGGAGGGCCATGCCGCATCCCCCTGTTCCGGCTCCCCCGCTGTAGTTGTCGCAGCCGTTGGCGTTGTAGAGGTTCTGGTTGTAGCTGCCCGAGTCCGTTTTCTGGGTGTTCTCGGAGTGATTGTACCCGCTGATGAAGCCGTTGCCGGTCAGTTGGATCGGCGCGTCGATCTGTAACGCCGAACTGGTCGTCGGGTTCGCGGGATAGCCGGCCATCTCGAGCTGGATCTTTTTTGTCGCCTTTCCGCTGCGGCCCGTGGACGTGACCAGCCGGACCACTAAGTTTCGGTTGCCGCCGACGGGAGGCGCGGTATCCGCCGTCCCATTTAAGGCCGTCCCGGCACGTACTCGCGCCGGGGTAATTGTATCCCCGTTGTAATAAACCAGGTCCATATCGTCTCCATCGAAATTTTTATCATAGTCCACGATTCCCCACAGTCTCAGATCCGACTCCTTCACATACCGGATCGTCACGGGTGTACCGGTGGCGTAATTGAGCTTCGACTGGTCGCTGGTCGACAAAATGCTCCGGACATTATTGGTGCCCGCGGGGGGCGCGCCGAAATAAACGTTGTACTGCCAGTTCGGATCGGGATTACCGCCGGCCAACACCTGGGGATCGTTGATCGCGGCGTTAAACGTGTTCCCGTTCACCGTCGCCCAGCTTCCGTTATTGGCGATCAATATCTGGTTTATGCCGGAATCCTGAAGCGTGGATCGGTAGAGGGCCTCCTTGATCCCGGCCTCGGCGGCATGGAACGCACGGGCATCCGTCAGCTCGTTGGACGTGATCTGCAGCTCGGTCGTCGTGGTTGAGATGGCGGCCAGCCCCATCACGGTCAGAAGTATTAATAACATCAGGGCCACCACCAGCGCCAGGCCCCGTTCGTTTTTAAGATAGGTTTTGACAACCATGGCCGTTCCTCCTCATCTTACTTGTTGATTGGCTTCTGGGCCGTCCCTATTTTTCCGCAGACATCCATTGCCGTAACCGTGAGGTCGTGAGAGATGTTCGTCCTGTCCGGATCGCAGCCATTGATGCAATCGGAGCCGTACGTCGTCGTCCAGACCTGCGATGATCCCGTGGGCGTCCCGCCGGGAACGTTATCCAGGCCGAAAAACATCGGCTTTGTCCCGATGAAATCCGGCATCCCTGTACCCGAGTCATCCGTCACGGTCAGAACAACGCTGCTCAACGGGACGGTGGTCGTCACGGTCGCATTCACGATCTGGTTTCCGGCCGCGACCGGCGAGCTCGGCTTTGTGATCGAGACGACCGGCAATGAGGTCCCGCACTGTACATAGGTGAAGACACCCGAATCGGGATAAATATCAAAGTTCCGGGCGAAGGCATCCGAGGCCGTCCCGTCCAGCGCCTCAAGGTAGAACCATGTCTGGGTATCCGGGTTGGACGGCATGACGATGTTCCATGTCCCCGCAGGGCTTTCCGTTCCAAACACTGATCCGGTATAACTCCCTCCCCCGCCGGCCGTGATCGGCCGGGCCGGCGCCGTGGCCAGGACATTGGCATCCACATTATAATAGACCTTGACCGAGGTCAGCGGGATGCCGCTCTCGGCCGTCACCGCGGTCGTCACGGTGACGGTCTGTCCGG
>CAKKOZ010000140.1 GCA_919901335.1 Nitrospiria bacterium
GACAAGTCGGAGTCCGTGCGTGGCGAAGGCGTCAGGGTCGGGTGTAGCGAGTGCCAGGCCCTCGTGATCAACGGGCTGGCTTGCCACGAGACCGGATGCCCGAGTGAGCGATCCTCCAGAAAGCAAAGAGGGCTTGAACGATGAACGTCGACAAGGTTGTTGAGGTCCTGGAGCGGTGGAGCCCGAACGGGCTCTGCCGTGGAAAGCTCGTGGATTCCAAAAGCTACAAGGTTCCGAAGCCAGGGGAGATCGTCGGATGCGCCATCGGGTGTCTGGCGCTCGAGGTGTTGTCGGGCCGGAAGGGACTCAACATCGCCAGGGACAGGTTGGGCTACGTCGCTTCCAAGAGTCCAACGATTGTGCGAGACGTCTACACCCAGCACTTGCTCTGCGACTGCTTGGCGCTGAATCAAAAGATGCAGGAAGCCGTTGAAAAGCACTTCGAGATCACGAGTCACGAGCTGATGGACCTGATGAGCTTCAACGACGAGTGCTTTCCGTCGCTGGGCTGGGATCCAGTTCTATCGCTCAAGAGCGAGAAGGATCGCATGGACAAGGTACTACCATCCTTCACCAAGCAGCTCGATGTGCGGCTGCGGATGACCGTGATCATGTTGCGACGTCGCTACGAGGTGCTGGACAGGGTGAGGAGGAAGAGGGCGGCGAAGATCGCGTAAAATGAGCTTGACTTCTAGCGCCGCTTTGCGGTAATCGGTGTTATCAGCCGGTGGGGCTGGCTAGGTGATAACCTAGCAATATCAAGGGCTTACAGGACCGTGGAGCGGGAAAATGGCCGCCAGGGAAGCTGCGGAAATTGCTGCGGAAATCGACGCGCTTGCGCCCGCTGACCGCCTTCGGCTTGCTGCCGAGCTGATGGAAGCAGGACGACTGGAAACGGCACGCCCAATCATCCACCGGGTGTCGGTCGAGCTTGGTGCCATCCTGGCGCTCACGAGGAATCCAAAGTGACGCCGGAGACCCGAGCTGCCCTTCGCCGGCTGCGGGCCCGGCTCGACTGGCGAGACGTTGCCTTCATCCAGGTCGACGGGCGGCCAGCGACGATTGCGGAGATCAAAGAGGAGCGAGCCCGGGTGGACTGGCTCCTGACACCGTTGGGAGGATCCCGATGAACAAGGTACTCACCCCGGCGCAGGAGTCCGCACGCAAACTGATCGTGGAGCGGGCGAACGCGCAACTCTACGGGCTGTCGATCAACCTCAAGGGTGACGTCGAGAGCGCGATCAGCGCCAAGGCCGAGCAACTCCGGTGTCGGGTGAAGGACTTGAGCCCAGCGCAGAAGGCGACTGCGACGGATGCGATCTACAAACGGATCGAGGAGCAGCTTCAACGCACCGAAGACGTTGCGAAGGCGAAAGCCGAGAGCGTCGGAGTCCCGGCGTCCATGCTCTCGTTCCGAAAGATCGACCTGACGCGCGAGTGGGAGCGATGAGCCTCACGAGCTACGGCTTTCCGGCGATCTGCGATCTCCACGAGGGGGCACTGGTCATCTACGACCGGATCGCTGGCGGTGAAGGATGCCCTGTCTGCTTCCAGATCGCGCAAGCCAAGGACGCCACCATCGAGGCTCTGGCTGCTCGTGATCCAGACCGTGAAGCTGCCTTTCGTGCTGGACGGCTAACTCTCATGTTCCCCGACAGCGACCAATATGCGGACATCGCATGGGAACGGTTCAAGAAGAAGGAGTCAACGTGAAACTCGATGAAGCACGGGCGATCTGCCGTGATTTCGCTCCCGTCAGGGGTCCGGACGGCAAGGTCCGCTGTACCTCCATCCAGTTCGACAAGCTGACGTGCGTCCTCCCGACGCACTTCGTCTGCGAGCTGGTGCGACACGCGGACAAGCTGGCCGGGAAGATCCGGGATATTCCGCTGGCGGGCCCGAAGCTCCAAGACCCCGCCTGGGGTGAAGGCGCCGGCGCCAAGGATGCCGTGATCGATCCGCCGCCCAGACCGGTTGTGACCGAAGCAACCGGCTACACGCCGCCGGCGCCGGTGAAGCACCGGATCGAGACCGACCCCCGGTGGTCCCTCTTCCTCGCCAAGATCGCGAGTGAGGGGCTGGTGGAGGCCCGCCACTTCATCGAAACCCTCGACACCCTCGACGCCCTCGAGTTGGCCGAGAAGGTGGAAGCCACCAAGAAGAAGCCCCGGGCCGGTGTCGCCGCAGCGATCACCCAACAGCGGATGCTCGTCCAGATCAAAAACTCGGTCAACGACCCGGATGGGCCACCGGTACCGGTACCGCCTCCGCCTCTGCCGACGATCGACCCGGCAACTGCGACGCACATCAAGCTCGGCAGTCTGGTGACGGGTGACCTCTGCATGAACATCAAGGGGGACAAGACCATTCGGGTGATTGGATCCGGGAAGGACAGGGCCGGCAAGGACGGGATCCTGCTCTCGGTACTCCAACCGGACGGAACCTGGATCGACCTCGGGAAGGCGTACCCACCGGATCACGAGATCCTGGCGATGCCGACGATGGGCGGTCAGGTGCCTCACGTCGAGAACGTGACGACGGCGCCGGATGCGGCGACCCAGGCGGCGGTGGATCCCGTGGCCACGCCGACGTCCAAAGTGGACGTTCCAGTGGACACCGTGACCACAAAGCCCGCTTGGGACGAGCGGTGGTCATACTCCAAGATCGAGACCGGCGGGGACTGCCTCCGCAAGTTCTGGTTCAGGTACGTCGCTTCCATCCCGGAGACGAACCCCTACTTGGCGTTCACGCTCGGAAAGGCGTTCGACGAGTGCAGGGATCAGATCATGGCGGGCATCCGATGGGAGATCCCGCCAGGCCTTCCGCCTGTGGACGCCGCGAAGCTCCAGGCCGTGCTCGAGCTGTTCGCCAAGCAGCAACCGTTCGACGTCGACATTTCCCAGGTGAAGGTCGAGTGGACCTTGCCGAACGGGACGCCGATGGTTGGCTACATGGACGGGTTAGCCCGCGACGGCAAGGACATCGCGGAGTTCAAGTACACCGTGGACATGGACGGCATGTACACGCCGGGCTTCACGGCTCGCCAGGGGGCCTGCTACCTCACGGGACACCCGAAGGCGGAGCGGTTCGTGATGATCGGCTGCAAGAAGCCTCGTCAGAAGCTCAAGGAAGGTGAGGAGATCGAGACCTTCAAGACGAGGGTGAAGGCCGCCCTGGAGGCGACTCCTGCGGACGTCTTCGAGGTGCACGCGATTCCTCGAGGGGAGATCCCGGTCGATGCGCTGATGAACGAGCTCTCGGACACCGTGGACATCGTGCGGTGGGCGATGACAAAGGCCGAGAAGGCCGGAACCATGCCGCCGGCGTCGAGGGGGATCATGAAGTGCCCGATGTGCTCCTACTACGGGCTCTGCGAAATGGTCGACGGTGGATCCATCCCTGAAAAGACGGACGACAAACTGCTCGCCAAGGCGTTCGTCGCTCTCCACAAGGTTCAGCCGGGCCGGGCCCTCATCCCGGAGGAGTAGTACGACAAGCAACATCAACGAAAAGGAATGACGATGAAAGAAGAAATCGAGAAGGATGACCTCGTGCTCAACAAGAAGGAGCGCGACATACTCACGCATGAACCACTCGTGCTCGAGGAGCAGGTACATGGTCTGCTCGTGTACCCGACCGAAGGTACCCCGTACTTCCGCGAGGGGATCAAATGGTTCGGGACGGGTGCTCCGGTGAAGACGTTCATGCCTGGCGAGTCCGTGACGGTGATCGAGTTCGACAGCGAGAAGTTCGTGATCGTCTCGCGAAAGAACGACACGGAACGGTTCCGGTGTCAGGCGAGGAAGCTGCTCCGTTCCATGAAAGGAAGGTGAGTCGGTGTTCATCACGGACCTCGCTGCGGACCCGTTCCGCCAGCAATTCATCCTGGGGATCTACGGACGCCCTGGATGCGGCAAGACGCAAGCAATCCTCGACCTCGCAGAGGCTCGGCACTTCGTCTACATGGTCAGCACGGACAGGGGGCTGATGAAGGCCCGCCTGAACACGAAGAAGTACCAGGGCCGGCTCCTGCCGATCTACATCATCCCGACACCGGAGGAGGCCATCGCGGACGTCGGCAAGAACATTGAGGCACCCTACACCCGCCTCCTCTACCGGCGGCTCTCGACGCTCTGTACCGAGAAGATCCCGGCGTTGCTGATGAAGGGAATCCCGGCCGACCGGATCTGGATCGTCGTGGACAACGCGACCCACCTTCAACAGCAGCTTCTCCGGGAGGGCCAGGACGAGGCGATCACGACGGGGATGGAGAAGGCGGTTCAGCGGGCTGGAACCCCGAAGGACAAGGACCGAGGGAAGGGGCTCTCGTCGCACGTCCAGCAGCAGCTCCTGACGACCCCGGAGTGGGGTGCGAACCAGGCGATCATGGCGGGGATCAGCGAGTTCCTGATGAAGGTGCCGGTGAACCTCGTCTGGACCTTCCACGAGAAGAACGACAAGGACTTCAAGGACAAGTACCGGGCGTCACCAGCGGTGCAGGGTGCCTCGTGGTCCAAGTACGTCGGGGATCTCGACGTGCTGCTCCACCTGGGGGTGAACGGCGACGGGACGCGGACGTTCCGCACGCGGCCGACCCCGAGTTGGGACGCGAAGGACCGCAGTCGGCGGCTTCCCGAAGAGATCGAGTTCAAGTTGCTGGAGGACGGGGAGAAGATCCCGACCCTCCTCCAGATCCGCAATCTCATCTTCGCGGGCATGGACGGTGGTGTGGCTACCGACAAGCTCAACAACAAGCCCGGCGAGACCGGGGAAACGGCGCCCGCCGAACGCGGGTAGAGGAGTCAAGGGAAATGGCAGACGTACAGGTAGGTTTCGATGTTTCGGAGAAGACGGCGAGGGAGGCGAGGACGTTGCTGCCGAGGGGCCAGTACCTCTGCGAGCTCTACGACGTCATCGTCGGGGCGTACCAGCCCTCGGGCAAGCCCTACATCGAGGTGAAGTTCCTCGTCCACAAGTCGCAGGACGGCAACTTCATCGGCGCCAAGTTCTCGACCCGGTTCAACGTCCCCACGGGGCCGGAGCCGGGTGAGGACGAGGACAAGAAGGCCCGTCGCAAGACGTCGGAGGACATCTTCGGCGCCTACTGGAAGGCGGTGGAGCCGGATGCGAAGGGGACCACGCTCCGCACGGAGCGGTGGGTCGGCAAGACGGTGGTGGTCGACGTGGTGCAGGAGAACTACACCCCGAAGGACGCCCAGGGGAACCCCAAGCGGTTCGACGCCTTCGGGAACCCGCAGGAGGCGACGGTCAACAAGGCCGCCAATCTCTACCCGAAGTCGGAGTGGCGGATCACGACGCCCATCCACCAGACGGCGCCGGCGGCGGGCCCCACCACGCGCAACCCGGCGGCGGCGGCCGGCGGAGCGCCGGGGACGGCCCCGGATGCGCTCCCCCCGGGGGAGGACGAGAACATCGAGATCTGACAATTCGAGGCGCAGCGGCGCAGCCCATGATGGTGCGAACTGCCTTGTGAGAAATCACGAGGAGCCGGGTCGAGGCCCGGCGTGGGGACCAACG
>CAKKOZ010000141.1:0-7347 GCA_919901335.1 Nitrospiria bacterium
GATCGTCCCGATATTCACATGCGGCTTCGTTCGCTCAAATTTCGCCTTCGCCATAAGACCCTCCTTGAAAAATTAAACCTCGGCTTTGCCCTGCATTTTTGCGATAATCTCATCCGCAATCTGCTTCGGTACGTGATCGTAGCGAGAAAACTGCATCGTAAAGACCGCACGGCCCTGGCTCATGGATCGAACATCCGTCGCATAACCGAACATCTCCTTCAACGGCACCAGCCCATCAATAATCTGCGCGCCGGCCCGGGCCCGCATTCCCTGGATTTTCCCTCGCCGCGAGTTAAGGTCGCCGATGATATCGCCCATGTATTCCTCCGGAACAATCACCTCGATCGTCATGATCGGTTCGAGGAGGACAGGACTGGCGCGACGAACCGCTGCCTTAAAACCCATGGAGCCCGCAATTTTGAAGGCCATCTCGGAGGAGTCGACATCATGATAAGACCCATCGACAACGGTCACCTTGAGATCGACCATCGGATAACCGGCCATCACGCCGTTATCCATGGCTTCACGGATGCCTTTTTCGGCGGCCGTAACATATTCCTTTGGAATCGCACCGCCGACAACCTTGTTGACGAATTCAAATCCCTTCCCGGCCTCCAGAGGCTCGACTTCAAGGAAGACATGACCGTATTGACCGCGCCCGCCGGTCTGCCGGATATATTTTCCTTCCCCTTCGGCCTTGGCTCGGACGGTCTCCTTGAAAGCCACCTGGGGTTTCCCCACATTGGCATCGACCTTGAACTCCCGGAAGAGCCGGTCAACAATAATCTCGAGATGAAGTTCGCCCATTCCGGAAATAATTGTCTCCAGGGTCTCTGCATCGGATGAAACACGGAAGGAAGGATCCTCCTGTGCCAGTCGTTGTAACGCCATTCCAAGCCTTTCCTGATCCTGCTTTGTTTTCGGTTCAATGGCCATGGAAATAACGGGTTCCGGAAACGTCATCACCTCAAGCAGGATGGGATGATCCTCATCACAGAGCGTGTCCCCGGTCGTCGTGTTCTTCAAACCGACGGCCGCCGCAATATCGCCCGAATAGACCTCCTTGATATCTTCGCGCTTGTTGGCGTGCATCTTCAAGAGTCGCCCGATTCTTTCCCTGCTGCCCTTCGTTGAGTTATAGGCATAAGACCCCGCCTTCAACACACCCGAGTAGACACGAAAAAAGACCAGCTGCCCCACAAAGGGATCCGTCATGATTTTAAAAGCCAGGGCCGAAAAGACCTCATCGTCGCCGATCTGACGGTCCACTTCGGCCCCCGTTCCTGGCTCGATCCCTTTGACCGGCGGAAGATCCACCGGAGAGGGGAGATAACCGACAACGGCATCCAACAGCAACTGAACCCCTTTGTTCTTGAAGGACGCCCCGCACAAAACGGGGTTGATCTTCAGCGATAGGGTGCCTTTCCGAATCGCACGGTTGATTTCTTCAGGCTCCAGTTCCTGGCCGTCCAAAAACTTCTGAAGAACCCCTTCATCAAACTCGGCAACGGCATCCAACATTTTTTCGCGATAGTCCTTCGCCTGTGCCAACAGATCATCCGGAATTTCCTTGATCTCGTATTTCGCGCCGAGGGTCTCATCGTCAAAATAGACCCCCTTCATCGTGATGAGGTCAACCGACCCCCGAAATCCCCCCTCTTTACCGATCGGAATCTGGATCGGCACGGGTTTCGCCCCCAGCCGATCCACCATGGACTTCACGCCTTCATAGAAATCCGCGCCGGTCCGATCCATCTTGTTCATAAACGCGATTCGGGGCACGTGGTATTTATCCGCCTGACGCCAGACCGTTTCCGATTGGGGTTCCACCCCCTGGACTGAATCGAAGACTGCAACGGCACCGTCCAAAACACGCAACGACCGCTCGACCTCAATCGTGAAATCCACGTGACCCGGCGTATCAATAATATTAATGCGATAATCCTTCCAGAAGCAGGTGGTTGCAGCGGCCGTAATCGTAATCCCCCGCTCCTTTTCCTGTTCCATCCAGTCCATCGTCGTCGTACCCTCGTCCACTTCCCCGATCCGATGGGTCATGCCGGTATAGTACAGGATGCGCTCTGTTGTCGTGGTCTTGCCGGCATCAATATGGGCCATGATGCCGATGTTGCGCGTCCGATCTAATGCGAATTGCCGAGGCACTGCTTCCTCCGATTGTCTCCTGCACTACCAGCGGTAATGAGCGAAGGCCTTGTTCGCCTCCGCCATGCGGTGGGTGTCTTCTTTCTTTTTAATGGCCCCGCCCGTGTTGTTGGAGGCATCCAGTATCTCCGAGGCCAGTTTCTCCCCCATGCTCTTTCCGGAGCGCTGCCCTGCATACTGGGTCAGCCAGCGCAGAGCAAGGGCCATGCGGCGATTCGGCCTGATATCCACGGGAACCTGATAAGACGCGCCGCCGACCCGTCGAGACTTGACCTCCAGCATAGGCCTTACATTATCGACGGCCGTCTTGAAAATCTTCAACGGATCGTTCCCTGTTTTTGTTTTGACGATGTCGAATGATTGATAACAGATTTTTTCCGCAATGCTCTTTTTCCCTTTTCGCATGACGGTATTAATCAGCTTGCTGACCAATTTGTCATTGTATCGGGCATCCGGCGCGATCACCCGCTGCGATATCATGGCTCGTCTTGGCATAAACCCTCTTGATTACTTGGGCCGCTTGGCCCCGTATTTTGATCGGCCTTGTTTACGATCCTTCACGCCGACCGTATCCAGCGCACCCCGCACAATGTGATAACGCACACCGGGAAGATCCTTGACGCGCCCCCCGCGCACAAGAACGATCGAGTGCTCCTGCAAGTTATGACCAACGCCGGGAATGTAGGTCGTCACCTCCATCCCATTGGTCAATCGGACTCTCGCTACTTTGCGCAAAGCCGAGTTGGGCTTTTTGGGAGTGGTCGTATACACCCGGATGCACACCCCTCTTTTCTGAGGCGACCCCTTCAACGCAGGGCTCTTCGTTTTCGCCCTCGCCCGTTTTCTGCCTTGTCGCACAAGCTGGTTAATTGTCGGCACGAAACCCTCGCAAAAATTATAAATCGTTCTCACGAACAATAAAATCCGTAGAAACTTCGGAATTTTACTGAATTATTATGTAATTGTCAAGGTTTATTATGAGAATCGGGCTGTTCATTACGAAAGGTTTTCTTTCAAAACCAGATCCTTCCCCTCGCCTTCTCCTTGAACGGATTCCATCGCCAGTTCTTCAACCGATTCTTTGGGCACTCGGACAAATGTTTCCCGATATCCATCCAGTCCGGTTCCGGCCGGAATCAACCGCCCGACAATGACGTTTTCTTTCAGCCCCGTCAGATGGTCGACCTTCCCATGGATGGCCGCTTCGGTCAAAACGCGCGTTGTCTCCTGGAAAGACGCCGCGGAAATAAAGCTGTCGGTCGAGAGAGCGGCCTTCGTGATGCCCAGCAGGATCGGCTTGCCAATGGCCGGTTTGCCGCCTTTCGCAACGACCGTTTCATTTTCTCCCGCAAAAACGGATTTTTCTATTTGACTTCCGATGAGGAATTCCGTATCGCCGGGATCCTCGATCTTCACCTTTCGCAGCATTTGCCGGACAATGATCTCGATATGTTTATCATTAATTGCCACACCCTGGAGTCGGTAAACCTCCTGTACTTCATCCACAAGGTATTTTTGGAGCTCTTTGGGCCCCAGCACGTCGAGAATATCATGGGGATTGGCCGAGCCGTCCATGAGTGCCTCTCCGGCGTGAATCCAGTCGCCTTCATGAACACTCACATGCTTGCCCTTCGGAATATAATAATCTCGGACATCTCCCATCTCATTCTTGACGATCACCTTTCTCATCCCTTTCACAAAACCGCCGAATTCAACGGTTCCATCTATTTCGCTGATGACGGCCTGTTCTTTGGGATGACGGGCCTCAAAGAGTTCCGCAACCCGCGGAAGCCCCCCCGTGATGTCCTTGGTCTTGGTCGTCTCACGCGGAATTTTTGCTAAAACGTCGCCCGAGTAGACGTAGGCCCCTTTCTCAACAAGCATGTGGGCGCCCGCGGGCAAGAGATACTGCGCAACCGACGCTCCGGAAAGCTTCACGGTCTTTCCGGATTCGTCCTTAATGGAAATTCTGGGACGAAAATCAGAACCGGGATAATCGATGATCACCTTTCGAGACAGTCCGGTGACTTCGTCCACCTCCTCTTTCATGGTGACGTTTTCGATGATATCGCCAAAAGCCACCTTCCCGCTGACCTCGGTCAGGATCGTCAATGAATACGGATCCCATTCCACCAGCTTCTGGCCGGCCTCGACGCGTCCACCGTCTTTCGTCTTGATCTTCCCGCCGTAGACGACGGAGTATTTTTCCTTTTCACGGCCTTGTTCATCGTAAAGGGCGATCTTGGCGTTCCGGTTCATCACCACCCACTCGCCCTCCTTATTCCGTACGGCGATGCCGGCGTTGTGAACATCGGTGTTTTTCTTCGCATCGTAACTGAGATATTTCAAGGAACCCGTATTTTTGGCTTCCAGGACGGTCTGCTCCACGATCTTGCTGGCCGTACCGCCGATATGGAAGGTTCTCATGGTCAACTGCGTTCCCGGCTCACCGATGGACTGTGCAGCGATGATCCCAACCGCCTCCCCTTTTTCAACCAGCTTTCCCCGGGCCAAATCCCGACCGTAGCATTTGACGCAAACACCGCGACGAGACTGGCAGGTGAGAACGGAACGAATCTTGATTTTGTCGATTCCGGACTCAACAATGGCCTTCACGCGATCTTCATCCATTTCCCTGCCGGCTTCCATGATCACTTCGTTCGTCAAGGGATCCCGAACGTCCTCCGCGACGATCCGGCCCAGGATACGCTCCTCCAAAGGCTGGACGATCTCTCCGCCTTCCACCAGCGCGCTCACCTCGATTCCGTCCACGGTGCCGCAGTCGTCTTCACTGATGATCATGTCCTGGGATACATCCACAAGGCGTCGAGTCAGGTAACCGGAATTGGCTGTTTTCAAGGCGGTATCGGCCAGACCTTTCCGGGCTCCGTGAGTGGAAATGAAATACTGCAAGACGGTTAACCCCTCCCGGAAATTCGCCGTGATGGGGGTCTCGATGATTTCGCCTGAGGGTTTCGCCATCAATCCCCGCATCCCGCCCAGCTGCCGGATCTGCGCCGCGCTGCCTCGCGCTCCGGAATCGGCCATCATATAGATTGAATTGAACTCTCGCTGCTCTTTTCCGGCGCTTTTCCCCTTGCCGCCGTTGCCGCCTCCCAACTCTCTCATCATTTCGCTGGCAACCAGTTCGGTGACATGCGCCCAGATGTCAATCACTTTGTTATAGCGCTCGCCGTTTGTGATGAGACCGTCGGCGTATTGCTGCTCGATTTCCATCACCTCGCGTTGAGCACGGTCAATTAGCTCTCCCTTTTTAACGGGGATATGCATGTCATCGATGGAGATCGAGATGCCGGCTTTGGTCGCGAAAAAGAAACCGACATCCTTGATCTTGTCGAGCAAGACAACGGTTTCACGAGGGCCGCAGTCTCGATAACAGACATCAATCAGTTTCGTAATGTCTTTTTTGGTCATCACTCGATTCACGGCGTCGAACATCAGGCCATCGGGCAATACTTCGGAAAAGATCACCCGTCCGACGGTTGTTTCAACCCGGGCGCCATCGATCCGCACCTTGACCTTCGCATGCTCCTCGACTTCCTTCGCATCGTAAGCGACACGGACTTCTTCCTTGCCGGAAAATATTTTACCTTCCCCTTTCGCCCCCGCCCGCTCTTTGGTTAGCCAGTAGCAGCCCAGCACCATGTCTTGAGAGGGAACCATGATCGGCTTTCCGCTGGCGGGCGACAGCACGTTATTGACGGACATCATCAGCACACGGGCTTCGATCTGGGCCTCCACCGATAACGGAACATGCACGGCCATTTGATCGCCGTCGAAATCGGCGTTGAACGCGGCACAAACAAGCGGATGAAGCTGAATCGCCTTCCCTTCAACCAGAATCGGATCAAACGCCTGAATTCCCAGACGGTGAAGCGTGGGCGCACGGTTCAAGAGAACGGGATGCTCGCGAATCACGCCTTCCAAAACATCCCACACCTCCGGCTTCTCTTTCTCCACCATTTTCTTTGCACTCTTGATGGTGGTCACATAGCCCTTTTCTTCCAATTTATGGAAGATAAACGGCTTGAACAATTCCAGGGCCATCTTTTTCGGCAAGCCGCACTGATTGAGTTTCAGATCGGGGCCGACGACGATGACCGAACGCCCCGAATAGTCCACTCGTTTTCCCAACAGGTTTTGACGGAACCGGCCCTGTTTTCCTTTTAGCATCTCGGACAACGATTTCAGCGGCCGCTTATTCGGTCCTTTAATGGCCCTTCCCCGACGGCCGTTGTCGAACAGGGCATCCACGGCCTCTTGAAGCATCCGTTTCTCATTCCGGATGATCACGCCCGGCGCTTTGAGTTCGATCAGCCGCTTGAGCCGGTTGTTCCGATTGATGACGCGGCGATAGAGATCATTCAGATCGGACGTCGCAAAACGGCCTCCATCCAAAGGAACCAGAGGTCGGAGCTCCGGCGGGAGCACCGGAATCACATCCATGATCATCCATTCGGGCTTGTTGCCTGATTTTCGGAAGGCTTCAACGACCTTCAACCGTTTTGTGTATTTTTTCTTCAGCGCGGCGGAATCAACCTCCCTCACCTTCAAATGAAGTTCTTTCCAGAGCCCCTCGATATCCAAGCGCTTGAGCAGCTCGCGTATCGCCTCCGCTCCCATGGCTGCCTTAAAGTTGCTGCCGTGCTCGGAAACCAGCTGGCGGTACTTGTCCTCTGCGAGAACCTCTTTTTCCTTCAGGTCGGTTTCGCCGGGATCAATCACAACATAGGCCTCAAAATAGAGGATCCGCTCCAACTGCTTCAGGCTCATGTCCATGAGATTGCCGATCCGGCTCGGCACGCCTTTGAGGAACCAAATATGGGCGACCGGCGCGGCCAGCGCGATATGTCCCATTCGCTCGCGGCGGACCTTCGACTGGATGACTTCCACGCCGCACTTGTCGCACACGATCCCTCGGTGCTTCATCCGCTTGTACTTGCCGCAATTGCATTCCCAGTCCTTGGTCGGCCCGAAGATCTTCGCGCAGAACAGACCGTCCCGTTCCGGTTTAAAAGAACGGTAATTGATCGTCTCCGGCTTTTTTACTTCGCCATAGGACCAGGATAAAATCTTTTCCGGAGAAGCAAGGGAAATCCGAATCGCATCAAAGGAGACCGGCTCCTTCTGCTTTTCAAAGAATGATCGCATTCCTTCCAAGGG
>CAKKOZ010000141.1:7447-14959 GCA_919901335.1 Nitrospiria bacterium
ACATCCAAACCCAGACTCTGCAGTTCTTTCACAAGCACATTGAACGACTCGGGAAGACCGGGCTCCAGAAAATTCTCCCCCTTGACAATGGCCTCATAGATCCTCGACCGTCCCGGCACATCATCCGATTTCACCGTCAGGAACTCTTGAAGAATGGACGCCGCGCCGTAGGCCTGAAGCGCCCAGACCTCCATCTCGCCCAATCGCTGGCCTCCAAACTGGGCCTTGCCGCCCAGCGGTTGCTGCGTGACGAGTGAGTACGGACCGATGGATCGCGCATGGATCTTATCATCCACGAGATGATGGAGTTTCAGCACGTACATGTATCCCACCGTCACGGGACGATCAAAGGACTCTCCGCTCCGCCCGTCAAAGAGCACGCTTTGACCGCTCTCGGGCAGTCCGGCCTTCTTTAACAACTCCTTAATCTCGCCCTCATGGGCTCCGTCAAACACGGGACTGGAAACATGCAGCCCGAGCGCTTTGGCCGCCCAGCCGAGATGGGTTTCGAGAATCTGGCCGACGTTCATACGGGAAGGCACGCCGAGGGGATTTAAGATCACCTCCACCGGTGTTCCGTCCGGCAAATAGGGCATGTCCTCTTCTCGAAGAATCCGGGCCACGACCCCCTTGTTTCCATGTCGGCCCGCCACCTTGTCCCCTACGGACACCTTCCGCTTCATGGCGATGTAAACCTTGACCAGCTTGATCACCCCGGGCGGGAGCTCGTCTCCGCTCTTCAGTCGCCCCATCCGTTTGTCGTAGATTTCCTGGAGGATCTCCATCTGCTCTTTCGCCATGCGTTCCATTTCGACCAGCTTTTCCTGATCTTCGGGATGGCTGAGCAAGATGCTCCGCAGATAATCGTCCGATATCTTCTTCAAGACATCGGGACTCAATTTACGCTTGCGCTTCAGAATCACATCCCCGGTTTCCGGATCAACGATGTCGCGGCTGATCCCCTTCCCGTTGAGGAATTTTCGCATCTTTTTTATTTTCTCATCGTCAATGATGCGAAGCTCGTCCTGGTGATCGCGCTGCAATCGGCCGATATCGTCGCTTTCGTACACCTTCGAATGCTCGGCCTTATCGCTGCCCTTGCGCGAAAAAATTTTAACATCGACGACGATCCCTTCCACCCCCGGCGGCACAATTAACGAGGTGTCTTTCACATCCCCGGCCTTTTCGCCAAAAATGGCCCTTAAGAGTTTCTCTTCAGGTGTTAACTGGGTCTCCCCTTTCGGCGTGACCTTGCAGACCAGAATATCGCCCGGCCTGACTTCAGCGCCGATTCGGATGATCCCGCCCTCATCGATATCCTTCAGTGCTTCTTCCCCGACGTTGGGAATGTCCCGGGTAATTTCCTCTTTGCCGAGCTTGGTGTCTCGGGCCTCGACCTCAAATTCTTCGATATGAATCGACGTGAACATATCTTCCTTGACCAGTTTTTCACTGATGAGGATGGCGTCTTCAAAATTATATCCACCCCACGGCATGAAGGCGACGAGCACGTTGCGCCCTAAAGCCAGCTCACCCCCTTCGATGGCGGGCCCGTCGGCCAGAACCTGGCCTTTTTTAACAACCGTTCCCGGATTAACGACAGGCTTCTGATTGATACAGGTATTCTGATTGGAACGGAGAAATTTCATTAATGGAAATGTCTCCGTTGTCTTTTCCTTATCTTTCCCCGATTTCCCGTGATCATATTTGATCACAATTTGTGTCGCATCAACGCTTTGAACGACGCCGTTGTGCCGGGCAAAGATCACATAACCCGAATCGCGGGCCACCACCGCTTCCATTCCCGTGCCGACGAGCGGGGCCTCCGTTTTGATCAACGGCACTGCTTGGCGCTGCATGTTGGATCCCATCAGGGCCCGGTTGGCATCGTCGTTTTCCAGGAACGGGATCAATGCCGTTGCAACGCTCACAATCTGCTTGGGAGAAACGTCCATGTACTCGACCTTGTCCGGCGTGACCGTCACAAAATTATCCGCGTGCCGCGCCGAAACCGTTTCGGAAATCAGCCGGCCCCGTCCATCGACTTTCGAATTGGCCTGACCGATTACATGACGTTCTCCATCAATGGCCGACAGGGATTCAACGTCATCCGTCACACGGCCGTTTTTCACTTCTCGATACGGCGCCTCGATAAACCCAAATTCGTTCACGCGCGCGTACGTTGCCAGCGACGTGATCAAGCCGATGTTCGGACCCTCGGGCGTTTCAATGGGACAGATGCGACCGTAGTGTGAAGGATGAACATCGCGCACTTCAAACCCGGCCCGCTCACGCGTTAATCCTCCCGGCCCCAGAGCCGAAAGCCGTCTTTTATGCGTGATTTCCGCAAGCGGATTGGTTTGATCCATAAATTGGGAAAGCTGGCTGCTGCCGAAAAACTCCTTAATGGCGGCCATGACGGGCTTCGCGTTGATCAAATCATGCGGCAGCGCCTGCTCCAGGTCGAGCAGGTTCATCCGCTCCTTGATCGTCCGCTCCATGCGAACCAGACCGATCCGGAATTGATTCTCAAGTAATTCCCCGACGGATCGGACCCGGCGGTTGCCCAGATGATCGATATCGTCAATCTCCCCCTTGCTCACTTTCAGGTTGATCAGGTAGCGCACCACTTCAACGATGTCCTCCGCCGTCAATGTCCGTTTATCCAGAGAGACACCCAGGCCCAATTTCTTATTGATCTTGAGACGGCCGACCGGCGAGAGGTCATACTGCTTTGGATTGAAGAACAGATTGTCAAACAAGGTCTTGGCCGTTTCGACCGTCGGCGACTCACCGGGTCTTAACCGCTTGTAGATCTCCACCATGGCCTCTTCTTTTGAACCCACTTCCTCCATGGACAGCGTATCGCGCATGACCGGGGTGATGCTGATCGGATCGATATAGATCAGCTTGAAACTTTCGAGATGACTTCGCCGCAGTTTTTCCAGAACGTCCTCGGTGATTTCCTTGTTGCGCGCCAGGAACACCTCGCGTGTTTTGGAATCGGCAAGGTCTCCGGCCGTCAATCGCCCGATCAATTCTTCATTGGAAACCGGGATTTCTTTGATGCCGGCTTTACGGATACGGCTCAGGAGGACCTTGGTGAGCTTTCCGCCTTCCTTGACGATGGTTTCTTTTCGTTTCTTATCCACAATATCAATGGGCGACTGGATGCCGACATGAATGTCGGCATCCAGTTTCCGGAAGAATTTCCTCTTTTGGATGTGGATCTCCTCCACCGGATAGTACATGCGATAGAGATCTTCGGTCGTATACCCGAATGCCTTCAGAAGGATCGACACCGGCATTTTCCGCCGGCGATCAATTCGGACGTACAGGATATCTCGCGTATCGAACTCAAAATCAAGCCAGGAACCCCGATAGGGAATGATCCGTGCCGAGAAAAGAATTTTTCTGCTGGCGTGGGTCCGTCCCTTATCATGGGTAAAGGCCACACCCGGAGATCGGTGCAACTGACTCACGACAACGCGCTCGGTTCCATTGATGATGAACGTCCCCGTTTCGGTCATCAGAGGCAGTTCACCCATATAAACTTCGGACTCTTTGCTCTCGCGGATCTTTTTTGAACCGCCCTTTGCTTCTTTCTCAAAGAGATGGAGTCGTACTCGAATCTTCAACGGGGCCGCGTAATTCATGCCTCTTTCCAGGCACTCCCGCACGCCGTATTTCGGCAACCCCAGCGAGTAATCGACCAGATCGATCATGGCCGTGTCATTATAATCCGTGATGGGAAAGACGCTGTTGAACACGGCTTGCAGTCCTCTGTCCTGGCGACGATCCGGGGGCACAGACATCTGCAAGAAGCGCTCATAGGAACTTTTCTGGATATCGATCAGGTTGGGAATCTCAACCTTCGTCGGGATCTTTGAAAAGTTCTTCCGGTGTCTCACGCTTTCCGTTCCTCCACCTAAAGCGGTCATCCTGGTTATCCCTCTTGTTTAAATGATCCCGGCAGCGGGTTCGCTGCCGGGAGGTTAAGACGGCCGCTCGACATTACTTGATTTCGGCCTTCGCCCCGGCCTCTTCCAGTTTCTTTTTCATGGCATCCGCTTCCTCTTTGGCCACGCCGGTTTTTACCGCTTTAGGGGCTGCTTCGACCAGATCTTTAGCCTCTTTGAGTCCGAGACTGGTCAATTCACGAACCGCCTTAATAATCTGAATCTTCTTTTCCGCCGCGACGGAAGTCAAGATCACGTCAAAACTCGTTTGCTCTTCAGCGGCTGGCGCTGCGGCCCCTCCGCCCCCGGCCGCCGCCACGGCCATCGCAGGCATAGCCGCCGTAACGCCGAACTTTTCCTCCAGCGCTTTGACCAGCTCCGAGAGCTCTAAAACGGTCATGCTTTCAATCCCCTTCATCAACTCATCCTTCGAAAGCTTCCCCTCTGTCGCCGACTTCGTCATTTTCTACTCCTTTCCGGTTAATACCACCGTTGTTATTTCTTGGATTACGTTGTTGTTTGCTTGTTCTGTATGGCCGACAAGACATGCACGCATTTCCGAAGGATCCCCCGAAGTCCACCCACCAAACCGCTCATCGGGAATTGCATACGACTCATTAAATCCGCAATGAGCACTTCTTTCTTGGGCAAAGAAGCGACCCTTTTCAGGCCCGCTGAATCCAACACCTGACCTTCAACCACCCCGATCTTGACCTTGACCTTTTCCGTTCTTTTATCGACAAACTCTTTCAGGATCCTGGCCGGCGCCACCGGATCATCATAACCGAACGTTACCGCAATCGGCCCTTGGAAAGCTTCCTGGGTTGCCGTCATGCTCGTTCCTTCGATGGCCCGCCGGGCCAACGTATTCTTAACAACACACAGTTCGCCTTTCACCCCACGAAGCTTTTGCCGAAGTTCCGTCATCTCCGACACACCCAATCCGTTGAACTCCATGAGGATCGCCACGGTTGCGGTCGAGAATTTCCCGTGAAGTTCATTAACGAGCTGTTGCTTTTCTTCCCGCTTCATCTTCATCTATCTTCCCCCGTAATTCATTCGATGACCCCCACACCCCGCAAACGCCCCGGCGAAGCCGGAGGCGCTCGCTAAGCAAACGCTTTCGCAATACTGGGCGCGTCTATTTTCACCGCAGGCCCCATCGTGGATGAAACGGTGATACTCTTTAAATAGACTCCCTTGGAGGTCGACGGCTTCGCTTTTATGATCGTCTCCAGTACCGCCGTTGCATTTTCGGCAAGCTTTTGCGGCTCGAAAGAAACCTTGCCGACCCGAACATGAACCAGGCCCGCTTTTTCGACCTTGAACTCCACCCTCCCCTGCCGAACTTCACGAATCGCCCTGGCCAAATCAAACGTGACCGTGCCCGATTTGGGATTCGGCATCAAACCGCGGGGGCCGAGAATCTTGCCGAGCTTGCCCACCATGCCCATGAGGTCCGGGGTCGCAATGACCCGGTCGAATTCCAGCCAACCTTTTGTGATTTTCTCCACCAGGTCTTCAGAGCCCACAATATCGGCCCCGGCTTCCCGTGCCTCCTTATCCTTATCGCCTTTGGCAAAAACCGCTACTCTGACTGTCTTGCCGGTCCCGTGAGGAAGAAGAACCGATCCCCGAACCATCTGATCGGAGTGCTTCGGGTCCACGCCAAGCTGGACCGCCAAATCCACCGTCTCGTCAAACTTGGCGAATGCGGTTTTCTTCACAAGCTGCATGGCTTCAGAGACCGGATAGGCTTTCGATTCCACCTGCGATTTTGCCGCCAGATATTTCTTTCCCATTTCCGCTCCTTATACAATTCAGAGACCGCGCCGGATGCTGCGCCGTCAGCCTTTGACCACTTGGATGCCCATGCTGCGAGCCGTTCCTTCAATAATATGGATCGCCCCTAAAAGATCCACGGCATTCAGATCGGGCATCTTCAGCTTGGCGATTTCTTCCACCTGTTGCTCCGTTACCTTGCCCACTTTATCCTTGTTCGGAACGGCGGATCCCTTGATAATCCCCGCCGCTTTTTTCAACAGATCCGATGCGGGCGGCGTCTTGGTGATAAATGTAAAGGTCCGGTCGGAATAAATCGTTATGATGACGGGGATAATCGCCCCCTCCTGTTTCTGAGTCCTCGCGTTAAACGCCTTGCAAAACTCCATGATGTTGACCCCATGCTGCCCCAACGCAGGACCCACCGGTGGGGCGGGGTTCGCTTTGCCCGCCGGAATTTGAAGCTTCACCATTCCCGTCACTTCTTTTGCCACAACACGCCCTCCTGTTCAATCCGTCATCGCCGCGTCGGCAGAACCGGTTATTCCCTACAACCGCTCAACCTGCAAGAACCCCAATTCAACCGGTGTGGATCGCCCGAAAATACTGACCAAAACCTTCACTTTGTTTTGACCGGCATGAACCTCGTCCACCACGCCGTTAAAACCCAGAAAAGGCCCATCGATAATCCGCACGGAATCCCCTTTCTGGAACTGCAGTTTTTCACGCGGGGCAGCCGTGCCCGCATCGAGTTGTTTGAGCAGGGTTTCGACTTCCGTTTCGGATAAAGGCGCCGGTTTGGCTGCGCCGCCCAGAAAACCCGTGACCTTCGGCGTATTCTTTATTAGCTGCAGCGTTTGATCGGTCATTTCCATTTCAATCAGAACATACCCCGGAAAAAATTTCTTGGTAGAAATCCGCTTCTTGCCGTCTTTGATTTCGATCACTTCTTCCGTGGGCACCAGGACCTTGCTGATCTTTTCCTGGAGACCCAGGTTGCCGGCCTGCTCTTCAATCGTCGTTTTCACGCGCCCCTCAAATCCGGAATATGTATGGATGACGTACCAATTTTTTAACATTGAAATCACCAGGGGAGTTGACCTATTGGATAATGAACCGGACGGCTTTCACCAGCGCGATATCCAGCAACGACAGATAAATTCCGACCATGAACACAAGAATTAAAACAACGGTGGTCGACCCCATGGTCTCAGACCGCGTCGGGTAGGACACCTTTTTCAATTCAGCTTTAACGTCGTTGAAAAATTCAGAAATCCGACTTAGAAGACCTTTCACCGCTTCCTCCTAAAAAATGCGCCCGCAAATGTGGACAGACAAATTCCGGTCTGAAACTGGCAGGCCAGGAGGGATTCGAACCCCCAACCCGCGGTTTTGGAGACCGCTGCTCTAGCCGTTGGAGCTACTGGCCTATTTAACTTCTTTATGCATCGTGTGCTTGCGACACGAATTACAATACTTCTTAAGCTCCAAACGATCCGGGTCATTCGTTTTGTTTTTGACCGTTGAGTAATTCCGTTCCCGGCACTCCGGACATGCCAGGGTTATAATTTCACGCATTTTCTCATAACTCCTTTATAAATCTACCGTACGGCCATCAAATCGGGGGGCCGCTGCGGCACACAAGAACAAGGTCCTCACATGCCCCCCGAACCCCCGCGCTCGCACCGGCAGAGCCGGTTGCTCTCTTACGCAATGACTTCGCTGATAACGCCGGCGCCGACGGTTCGACCGCCTTCCCGGATCGCAAACC
>CAKKOZ010000142.1:0-3412 GCA_919901335.1 Nitrospiria bacterium
CACTAGGACCAACACAAAATTTCCCAACCCGTGCTTCATGTCTTATCCCCACGGTTAGACTTTGTGTGAGACACCCCGCCTGATACTAATACTGACGCCTTGACAAGTCAAGCGTCATCTTATACATTGTTAGGCAGTACAGCCCTAAGGACAGCAGACTGGAAAACGAGCGGGGTTATCCGTTGATCGAGCTGAAGCGAGGGTGGGGTTTTGCAGGTTTGGTGTGGATCCTGTCGGTGGGTGTGGGATATACCCAAACGCTGCCTTCCCCGTTCTACGACTTGGCCCTCTCCAAGGGAATTCATGCTTTGAATATGGGACGGTACGAAGAGGCCTTGTCCGCTTTCCAGGAAGCCTTGAGCGTAAAACCCCAAGACATCAAGGCGACCTACCATCTGGGTGTCGCGCAGCGTTCGATGGGACGGTACGAAGCGGCCGATGAAACGCTCAAAGCGGTCGCGGCCCGGGACCCTTCTTTTCAACCCGTCCATTTTGATCTGGGGACGGTGGCCTACCATCTTGGACATTATGACGAAGCATTAAAAGAACTTCTTCTATCCGAGTCGTCCGGCTCCCAGACCGATACCCGGCAGGCGATGACCCAGTACTATTTGGGGTTGACTTTTCACAAACTGGAACGGTTTCGGGAAGCGGCGCCCCGTTTCCTTCGCACGGCGGCGCTGTCTCCCGGTCTGGCCGTCAACGCGCGGTATTTTGCCGGCGTGGCCTTCTACCGTCAGGGTATCCTGGATGAGGCGAAGGATGCCTTTGATGAAGTGATCCAAACCGCCCCGGGCTCATCCCTTGTCTCTTCATCCCGAAGGTTTTTAGAGGGAATCGAGCGGGCCCGCCCTCAGACCAAGCGCTGGGCGATCGCGGCAAGCCTGGGTGCTCAGTATGACAGCAATGTGCTCTTGTGGCCCGAGGATGCGCCCCTGCCGGAGGAAGTCTCGGATGAAACCGATCTTCGGTGGGTGGGGACGGTGCAGGGAAGTCTTAAGATCGTTGAGGCCGCGCGGTGGGACGGCACGGCGCGATACAGTTTCTATGAGAGCCGGCATCAGGATCTGGATCGGTTCGATGTCCAGAATCACGATCTCGGTTTGATCCTCGTCCATCGCCCTTCCCCGAGGCCATACCGGTTTGAGTTCTCCTACCACGTTTCGGACGCCTGGGTGGATCAGGAGAACTACCTGCAAACTCAGATGGCCGGAGCGACCGTGGATATTTCAAAAAATCAGGTGTACCTGATGCAGGTGGAATACCGTTATCAGAACAAGAACTTTTTAAGGTCCGATGCCTTTCCCGGCAACGAAGATCGGACGGGAATCAACCATGCCGTCGGTTTTCACCACACCTATTTCTTCTCCAAGCAGAATGGGAACCTCCACGGCGGTTACACCTACGATCAAGAGAGCACCCGCGGGGAGGACTGGGACTATCAAGGGTATCGCCTGAACCTCGGTCTGTTGCTGCCCTCTTCCGTCATCGGGGGATGGATGCAGCCCGTCCTCGAATCGGAGGTGGGCACGCGACTCTATAAGAACCCCAACTCTCTATCCGACAAGACGCCGCTTGAAGAGAGAGAGGACCGGATTCAGGTTCACGCACTGACCCTCAGTCGGTCCTTTACCTCCTGGTTGTCGGGATCGGTGCAGTACCTATACAATATCAACGCATCCAACATCGAGGTTTATGATTATGACCGGCAAATTACATCCGTTTCGGTTACGGCGGCGTTTTAGATTTTCCCGTGCCGTCATGGGTGCGATGGTGATCGCGGCTTGTCCGGTGTGGTCCGTCGCCCCGGCTTTTTCAGGGGAGGCCGTCGGCTTGGTCACGATGGTTCAGAAACAGGTCCATGTGACTCATACCGGACAAGACCAGATTCTGTTGGTCAAGGCGGGGGACGGCGTGCTCTTTATGGACACCTATGAGACCCAGGCCGAATCGCGTGCCAAGCTGTTGTTTGAGGATGACAGCCTTCTGACCCTCGGGGAGAAAACAAAACTTCAAATTACCGAACATGTGTATGACCCGGCCGAGAACCGGCGCCGCACCATCATGAAAATCCTGTCCGGTCGGGCGCGTGTGCTGGTGGGCAAGGTTTTCAGCGGCGCCGGATCCAAGTTTGAGATCCATACCCCGACCGCCGTCGCCGCGGCGCGGGGCACCTATTACATCGTCTATCTGTTTGAGCGGGCCGGCCATCTCATGACGGGAGTATTGAGTTTAGCCGGTGAGGTGGACGTCCGCAATACGGATGCCTCGATCCGAGGGGTGGTGAAGTTAAGGCCCAATCAGTATACGATCGTGGGGAGAGGATCTCCTCCGGTGGCCGCGGCCCTCATGGATCCCGGGCTTTCGGCAGAGCTTCAATCTTCAACCGAGGTTGAGGAGGAACGGGAGGAGGCCATTCCATCGGATATCCAAGAGCCGTCGGCCGACCTAGTTGCCGACACCGTACCTGAAGTAACAGTTGAAGTTCAGCCCGCTCCGCCGGCAACGGTCGAGTCGGGTGTTCCGTCCGTTCCGCCCATCGCGCAGCAGCCCGTTCCACCAACGACGCCCGTCCATGTGGAGATTCAATTTCCTCAATGAGTAGGTTCAGTGACATAAGGTTTCTGGCCCTTTCCGGACTTCTGATCGCCGGCTTCTACGGCTGCGGCAGTCAGTCTTCGTCTGACTCCACAACATCGGTCACCCTTACCTTCCAGGTGCCGGCGTCGGGCAAGGCAGGCCTTCAGTCCTTTGCCCCTGTACCCTCCGAGGTAGCCTCCATCCGACTTGAGGTGACGGCTTCCGACATGGATCCGATCACCGAGACCTTCAATGTCAACGCCGGCGACACGGTGACCCGCACCTTGGAGGTGCCCTCCGGTCCCGACCGTATCTTCACCGCGACGGCGTTCGATGTCACTGGAACCGAGCTCTACCAAGGCCGGAGCGAACCGGTAAACCTGGAGGCCGATGTGCCGACCTCCGTGATCATTCAGATGCAACCCCTCATCGTAACGGTGACCGTCACCCAGTCCGGCGCAGGCAGTGGAACTGTGACCAGCGATCCGGCCGGGATCGACTGCGGAACAACCTGTGCGGCTGTATTTAACATCGGCACGGTCGTGACCCTCACGGCCGCGCCGGATGCCGGGTCTGTGTTTTCGGGTTGGAACGGGGAAGGTTGTACGGGTGCCGGTTCCTGTGCCGTAACGATGGACGCGGATAAATCGGTGACGGCGGCCTTCGTTCGGGCTCCGGTCCAGACCTTCAGCCTCAGTATCACCGTTACGGGAAGCGGTGCCGTGACCTCCAGTCCCGCCGGGATCAGTTGCGGGCTGGATTGTACGGAAGTTTATGCCACCGGCACGGTCGTGACGCTCACGGCCACGCCGTCATTCGGTTCCACCTTTAC
>CAKKOZ010000142.1:3512-4856 GCA_919901335.1 Nitrospiria bacterium
GCGGAGCGACCTGTGCGGCAACGTTTAACTTCGACACGGTCGTGACGCTCACGGCCACGCCGTCATTCGGTTCCACCTTTACCGGCTGGTCGGGAGCCTGTACCGGGACGGGAAGCTGTATCGTCACCATGGATGCGGCAAAGACTGTTACCGCCACCTTCACCCAGATCATCCGCACCCTGAGCGTCACGGTAGCCGGGAGCGGCGCTGTCAACCTCTCCCCCGCCAGCCGCGAGGGAACGACCAGTTGCTCGACCCCATCATGCTCTCCTACCTATGTGGACGGCACCGCCGTGACCCTGACCGCCGCGCCCGCGTTGGGCTATGTCTTCTCCGGCTGGGGAGGGGACTGCTCGTTCGCGGGCACCTCCCTTACCTGCTTGCTCACGATGAGCGCCAACAGGTCGGTGACGGCTGCCTTCGGGGTCGCGGTTCCCTCGACCCCCACGGGCCTCTCCGCTTCGGCCTCCAGCGGCCAGGTGACCCTCACCTGGAATCCTGTCTCCGGGGCGACGAGCTACATCCTCTATATGGCCTCGGTGTCTGGTGTGACCAAGAGCAACTACAGCACATTGGCCGATGGGATGACACATACGGGAGTCACCAGCCCCTACATCCACACCGGTCTGACGAACGGCAAGACCTACTACTTTGTCCTGACCGCGTCCAATACCGGTGGCGAGAGCGCCGAGTCGTCCCAAGTTTCGGCCACGCCCCTCCTATCGGCTGCCTTCGGTACCGCCACGAACTACGCCACGGGGACGAACCCTCTCTCCGTCGCGATCGGGGATGTAAACGCCGACAGCAAGCCCGACCTCGCGGTGGCAAATTATGGTAGCGATACAGTCTCGATCCTTCTCGGTACCGGCGCCGGCTCGTTCGGGGCGGCCACGTCCTTCACCGCGGGGGTGGGCCCAGGCGCTGTTGCGATCGGCGAATTCAACGCCAACGGCAAGCCCGACCTGGCCGTTGCGAATCAGGACAGCGACAACGTCTCGATCCTCCTCGGCGCCGGCACCGGCTCGTTCGGAGAGGCCATAAAATTCGCCGCGGGGACGGGCCCGCGCTCCGTTGCGATCGGCAATCTCAACGCCGACAGCTGGCCCGACCTGGCCGTTGCGCATAAGGGCAGCGCCAACATCTCGATCCTCCTCGGTAACAGCGCCGGCTCGTTCGGGGCGGCCACGTCCTTCACCGCGGGGACGAGCCCGCGCTCCGTTGCGATCGGCGATTTCAACGCCGACAGCTGGCCCGACTTGGCCGTTGCGAATCAGGACAGTAACAATGTTTCGATCCTCCTCGGCGCCGGCACCGGCTCGTTCGGGGCGGCCACCCACTTCGTCG
>CAKKOZ010000142.1:4956-11647 GCA_919901335.1 Nitrospiria bacterium
ACGGCAAGCCCGACCTCGCGGTGGCAAATTCTGTCAGCAATACCGTCTCGATCCTCCTCGGCGCCGGCACCGGCTCGTTCGGGGCGGCCACCCACTTCGTCGTGGGGACGAACCCGCAGTCCGTTGCGATCGGCGATTTCAACGCCGACGGCAAGCCCGACCTCGCGGTGGCAAATTCTGTCAGCAATACCGTCTCGATCCTTCTCAATCAGTAAACCAGGGTTCGAGCGCCGGGCGAACCGAAATCTCCTTGACAACTCCGCCGGCACCCAGTAGAATCCGACCAGTTTTCCGCCGCGTCGAGCGGTCGCCAATGTGAGGATTTTAATGACTGCGCGAGCATCTTTTTATGGACTGATTCTTCTTCTGGCCCTCCTTCCCTCCCGCCCGGCCCTGGCCCTTCTTCCCTATCTGGCATCCGAAACGGCCGTTCCGGTCGAGCAGGGGAAGTCAAGGCTGGATGTGAGTTTATCGGATGAGCGCTGGCGGCGGACGCTTTCCACCTTCGCACTGACAACGGAGCTGAGTTCCGGTCTGCTCAACAATCTTGATTTTTCCGTGGATGTTTCTTATCGCTTTCGAAAAGAGCGGCAGGATTCGGATGAAGACGGGTTGGGGGATCTAAAACTCAAGGCCAAGGTCCGGTTCATCAAAGGTCGCGAAGCGAATCCCGTCTCGATCGCCGGCCAACTGACCGTGAAATTCCCGAGCTGCAATGAAGATAAGCGGCTTTCCCATGAGTGCACCGGTGAGGCGGACGTGGGGGTCCGCGCCATTGCTTCCAAAGAGTTCTTTCCGATGATGGTTCATCTCAATCTCGGGTATATCTTCGTCGGCAACCCGCCCCCCGAAAATCTGGATGGCGTTCTGACCGACCGCAGTCTGGACGATGTTCTGTCCTACAGCGTGGCGTTCGATTACCTGGTGGTTGCGGATTATTTCCACGTGGTGGGTGAATTGGCCGGTGAAACCAACCGGGATCCAAACGCGTCGGCCGATCCGTTGTCGGCCCTGGTAGGATTACTCCTTGATCTGGATCGGGGCAAGGTTTTGAGTCTGACGGGAAGCCACGCTCTGACGGGGCCCAGTCCCAATTACGGTGGGTCGATTGGCTTCCGGTATTTGTTTTAGATCCATTTCTTCCAGCGGAAAAACCCCAGTATCACCAGGACCACGACGACCATCAGGCCGATCGCCATAGGGTATCCATACGGCCAGTGCAGTTCGGGAATGTGCGTAAAGTTCATTCCGTAGATGCCGGTGATCACGGTGAGCGGCATCATGACCACGGTGAACATCGTCAGGACCTTTAAAATCTCGTTGAGACGATTCGAAACCACGGAAAGATGCGCCTCCAGAAGGCCGGTCGTCAGGTCCTTGTAGGATTCGGCCAGATCCGAAATCCGGACCAGGTGGTCGTAGACGTCGCGGAAGTAGATGGCGGTCCGCTTGTTGATCACCGCGAACGGGTCGCGGCTCAACCGGTTGAGGATCTCCCGCTGGGGGCTGGTGACCCGCCGAAGGTGCATCCCGTCGCGTTTCAGGGAAAAGATCCGGTTTAAGATGTCCTTGTTGGGGTTGTGAACCACCTCGTGTTCAAGCTCGTTGACCACTTCATCAAAGTCGTCCAGGATCGGGAAGTAGTTGTCGACCGTCCCGTCCAGAATCTCGTGCAGAAGGAAATCCATCCCGCGGGACATGGCCAGGGAATTTTTAAGGCAGCGTTCCTTCGTCCGGTTGATGCTACGGGACAGTTGCTGATGGTAGGTGACCAGGTACCGCTTGCCCAGGAAAAAGTTGAGCTCGACCGTCTTGAACGTCCCCGAAACATCCCCGCGGCGGGCCCCGTGGAGCACGAGAAAGAGATAATCGCCGAAATCATCCAACTTGGGGAGCTGGGATTCGGCGATGCAGTCCTCGATCGCCAGGGGATGAAAATTGAAGAGCGAGGTGAGAATCTGGCTCTCTTCTTCCGTCGGCGATTCCAGATCCACCCAAACCGATTCCGTTTCTTCCTTCAGCAGATCGGGCAGCGCACCGATATCGGTCGTTCTCCGAAGACCGTTTTCCTTTGAGAAGGTGAAAATCTCGATCATCGTTTGTAGGGGCTCACGTCGCCCCCTCCACACATCGGCTGCAAACCGCCGAGTGCAGGCCGGCGAAGCCGGATGGAGCCTCCCCCTCTCGCTCGCCTTGCTCACTGGGGGGATCCACGCGGCCGATCGCCGGATTGCCGAAATTAGGTTTCAGACGGCTTTCTTTACCCATCCGGACCGGATGCAACGGGTGCAGGTTTTGATCCGCCGGGTCGTGTTGTCGACAATGGCTTTGACGGACTTCAGATTCGGATAAAAGGCACGTTTCGTTTTATTGTGGGCATGACTGACCCTCATGCCCATGGTCCGTCCCTTGCCGCAGATTTCACATACGTATGCCACGGAACCTCTCCTTCTCTTCGTTAAAGTTGCAGAAACCGTGGTGCCATGGTACCATACCGTCCGTCGCGTGACAAGGGATTTTCTGAAGAAAAGGAAGACGCACCTCAATGCGTCCCGCCAAAACCTTCGACCAGTGAACACTTGAACCAGACGCAGGGTCCATATCCTGAGACGAGTTTATGGGATCGGCCGGTGCAGTACGTGAAGGGCGTGGGTCCCAAGCGGGCCGAATGGCTCGATCGGCTGGGGATTCGGACCCTGGAGGATCTTCTCTATTTTCTGCCCTGGCGGTATGAAGACCGAAGCCGTCTCAAGCCGGTGGCCCAGCTTGTGCCGGGGCAGGAGCTGACCGTCTGTGTCGTGGTTCAATCCACGCATCTAACGGTTACCTCGCGCCGCCGCTTTAAGATTTTTGAAATGCTGGCCGGGGATGAAAGCGGCTCGATCCGGGTAAAATGGTTCAATCAGCCGTATCTTCAGAAGGTGTTTCAAAACGGTCAGCGGTTGATGCTGACCGGAAAAGTAAAGGTGAACCGCTATCAAGGCCGCGGGCTGGAGATCGAGAACCCGGTTTATGAAATCCTGGACGATGAAGCCGCGACCGTGGGACTGCATACCGGCCGGATCGTTCCAGTCTACCACGAGACGCAAGGACTGACCAGCCGGCCGGTCCGGTCGCTGATCAAAGCCGTGCTGGAGGAATATGCCTCCCGGCTGCCGGAAATTCTTCCTTCTTCCTTCATCCAGTCTCATCAATTTCCTCCGCTATCGGAAGCCTTGGGCCGGGCCCATTTCCCATTGGAAGGGACATCGCTGGAATTGCTGAATGAGGGACGGAGCGAGGCCCATCGCCGTCTGGCGTTCGACGAACTCTTTCTTCTTCAACTCGGCCTGGGCCTGAAGCGGCGTCAGGCATCGGAGGAGTCCGAGGGCACGTCTTTTCAAGTCGACGGCCCGTATGTCCAGCGATTTCTCGCCGGGCTCCCGTATCAACTGACCGGCGCGCAGACGTCCGTGCTGGAGGAGATCAAGCGCGATATGGCCCGGCCGCATCCGATGAACCGTCTCCTTCAGGGGGATGTCGGATGCGGGAAGACGGTTATTGCGCTGGCCGCGATGATGATCGCGGCCGACAACGGCTATCAGGCCGCCCTGATGGCTCCGACCGAGATCCTCGCGGAACAGCATTATCTGACCGTCAAGCAGTGGTTAAAGCCGTTCAATCTGCCGTGCATTCTCCTCACCAGCGGTCGGCCGAAACGGGAAACATCCCGTGCGTTGAAGACGATCGCCGCCGGCGAGCCGGCCTTTGTGATCGGAACCCATGCGCTGATCCAGGAGGAGGTCCGCTTCGGCCGCTTGGGGCTCGTGGTCGTGGATGAGCAGCACAAGTTCGGCGTGATGCAGCGCGCGCTGCTGCGAAAGAAAGGAGTCCGGCCGGATGTTCTGATTATGACCGCCACACCGATCCCCCGGACGCTGGCCCTGGCCGTTCACGGCGATCTCGATCTTTCGGTGATTGATGAACTGCCGAAAGGCCGGGCCCCGATCGAGACCCGCCTCTTTTACGAATCAAAACGCGTTCACGCGTACGCGCTTCTGGCCGGACAGGCGGCGGAAGGACGGCAGGCCTATATCGTGTATCCCCTTATCGAAGAATCGGAGAAGACGGACCTGAAGGCCGCCGTGCAAATGGCGGACCATCTGCAGCGGGAAGTCTTCCCCTCCCTGAAGATCGGGCTGCTGCACGGCCGGATGCCGATGGAGGAAAAGGAACAGGTCATGGAGGCTTTTAAAAATCGGGAGATTCAGATCCTGGTGGCCACGACCGTGATTGAGGTCGGGATTGATGTCCCCAACGCGACGGTGATGATCATCGAACATGCCGAGCGGTTCGGTCTGTCGCAGCTCCATCAGCTCCGCGGCCGGGTGGGCCGGGGAATCCATCGATCGTACTGTGTGCTGATGGCCGCCGCACCGGTTTCGGAGGAGGCCAAGTGGCGGCTGGGTACGATGGTCCGGAGCCACGATGGGTTCGTGATCGCCGAAGAAGATCTGGCGATCCGGGGGCCGGGCGAATTTTTCGGAACGCGACAGTCCGGCCTGCCGGAGTTACGGGTTGCAAACATCCTTCGGGATGCGAAGCTGCTGGAGGAGGCGCGTGAAGAGGCCTGGACACTGCTTTCGAGCGACCCGCAGATGTCGAAGCCGGAGCATGCCGCTTTAAAGGCGGCGCTGGCGCGGAAATGGCGGGGACGGCTGGAACTGTTCACGGTCAGCTAAGAATTAAGAATAAGGGGTGCCCCGCCTTGATCTTTGGGCCCGCTTTGGATAGGATACGAAACCATGCTGCAATGGTCCCGCATCAAAGAGGATCTCTACAACGGCATCGTGCTTCTGCAAAAGGGGATGCTGACGACGGCTGTTTATTCATCGCAGGAGGCGGACCGGCTGAAATTTCAATATCGGCTCCAGGCGGCCGACCGTCAACTGGCCGAAGCGTACTGCGTATTTGGAAAGTATGGGCTGATGAAACTGGAGTCCGGCCACCCGGACTTTATGAAAGACAAGGAAGGGTTGCAACTGATCCAGGAAATCGACGCGAAACGCTCGGAGCGGGACATGCTGCTGGCGAAGCGGGAAGCCTTCGACCGGGAAGAAAAACAGGGCGAGCCGTGACCTTTAGAATCATGGTGCAATGATCCTGGCCGGGATTGATATCGGTACGAATGCGTTGCGGTTGTTGATTGCCGAAATGCGTAAGAAGGGGAGTCGGGTCGAGTTCCGCCCGATCCATGAAGAACGTCGTATCACGCGGCTGGGGGAGGGACTGGTGAACAGCGGACGCTTGTCTCCGCCGGCGATTGCCCGAACCCTTCAGGCCTTAAAAGAGTTCCATGCCGTGGTGACGGAACATCCTGTTGACAAAGTGATTGCGGTTGCGACCAGCGCGGTCCGGGAGGCCGGCAACCGGCAGTTGTTTCTGGACCGGCTGAGAGAGGAGACCGGCCTGGAGGCGGAGGTGATTTTGGGAGAGGAAGAGGCCCGCCGAACCCTAAAGGGCGTTCGCTACGGGCTTCGGGCGGACGACCGGAACATCTTCGTGATGGACATCGGCGGCGGCAGCACCGAATGGATGGTCGTAACGGACGGCGAGATCCGAGGGATGAAGACCGTGGGAATCGGCGTCGTCAAATTGACCGACCGCGCCCTCGCCTCCGATCCATTGTCCGATGCGGATCAACATCGACTGATCCGCGGAATCGAAGAGACGATCGGGCCGATTCTAAAATCGCTGGGTTCCTTCTCCGGACATCGCTTGATCGGAACGGCCGGAACCGTGACGACCCTGGCCGCGCTGGAGTTGGGGATGACGGTCTATGAGGCGTCGCGTGTTCAAAATACGAGCCTGGGTCTGGAGCAGATTGAAGCCTGGTACCGGACACTGGTCGGGATGAGTTTGAATGAACGGAGAGGGCTTGCGGGTCTTGAGAAAGGCCGCGAGGATCTGATCATCCCCGGCACGGCGCTGCTGATGACCGCGATGCGGCTGCTGGGCGCGCGCGAGGTGGTCGTCAGCGAGTATGGTTTAAAAGAAGGCATATTAATTGACTGGTTTGAGAAGAATGTCGCGAATTAAATTCAATCTTAAAGAGGAGAAGGCGCATGAGATATGACTGGATCCAAGGGGTCGTTGTTTTCACATTCATCTTCAGCATGGGCATTGCGGGACTCGTTATTGGAGCGGCCCAGGCCCAGGGAGGAAAGCCGGTGGTGACGATCGAAACGGACAAGGGAAATATTGTCTTTGAGATGTATCCGGACGTGGCGCCCAAGACCGTGGCGCGGATCACGGAATTAGTCAAGCAGGGTTTCTATAACGGTTTGACCTTCCACCGGGTTGAGCCCGGCTTTGTGATCCAGGGCGGGGACCCAAACGGGAACGGGACGGGCGGATCGGGTGCCCAGCTAAAAGCCGAGTTCAACAAGAAGCTGCATCTTCTCGGCACCGTCGCGATGGCCCGCTCGAGTGATCCGGACAGCGCCGACAGCCAGTTTTATATCTGCCTTGGCCCTCAGTCGTTCCTGGACGGCAAGTACACCGTCTTCGGACAGGTGACGGACAAACCCAGTCTTGAGGTGATCCGGAAAATCAGCCGGGGGGATGTCATGAAAAAGGTCACGGTGAACTAGGACGGAGCGGCCGCCTCATCCCCGCGGATGAAGCTGCTCATGAATCTGCTTTAAGCGAT
>CAKKOZ010000143.1 GCA_919901335.1 Nitrospiria bacterium
GGAACCTACCCCGGTTTGACGGACACACCGAAAGGGGACTAAAGTAACCCCGGAGGTGTGAGATGGTACGAGAGAAACGCACGACCTTTCCGAAGTCCTTTAAACAGGAAGCTGTACGTCTATTGGAACACTCGGGACGACCGGCCGCCGAGATCGCTCGGGAGCTGGGGATCCGGCGTAACCAATTGTATAAATGGCAAGAACAGATGCGCGCCAAAGGCGCCGACTCCTTTCCGGGGAGCGGCCGACAAAGCGAAGAATCCGAGCAGTTACGTCGGCTGAAGCGAGAGAATGCGCAGCTCCGTGAGGAGCGGGACATTTTAAAAAAAGCCGCGGCGTACTTTGCCAAAGAGTTGGGGTAAGGTACGCCTTTATTGGAGCGCACGAGGCGATCTTTTCCATCCAGCGGATGTGTAGAGTCTTGGGAGTTTCGCGAAGCGGCTATTATGACTGGCTGGAACGCCCCGTGAGTCCGCGGGCGGAAGCGAACGCTGCGCTGTTGAAGCAGATCCGGGCGATTCACCTCCAGAGGCGTCAGACCTACGGGGCCCCTCGCATTCATGCGGAGCTTCGTGCTCAAGGGCAGCCGGTGGGCCGTCATCGGATTGCCCGTCTCATGCGACGACATGGCTTGGTAGCGAAGATGACGCGTCGGTTCCGACTGGTGGCCCGATCGAAGAACAATGTGCCCCCGGCTCCGAATCGACTCCAGGCCCCGTTTGTGATCCGGCAAGCCAACCGGCAGTGGGTCTCGGACATCACGTTCATTCCCACCCGTGCAGGGTGGCTTTATTTGGCCGTGGTGCTCGATCTGTTTTCTCGTAAAGTGGTCGGTTGGGCGATGGATCTGCGGATGACCAGCGGGTTGGTTTGCGAAGCGCTGCAGATGGCGATTCAGATGCGTCAACCGGAGACCGGGATCGTGATCCACTCCGACCAAGGGGGTCAGTACGCTTCGTTTGAGTACCAACGCCTGCTTCAAGGAAACGGCTTGCTGGCCAGCATGAGCCGCAAAGGGCGGTGTGGCGATAATGCCGTGATGGAGAGCTTTTTCCATACGCTCAAGAC
>CAKKOZ010000144.1 GCA_919901335.1 Nitrospiria bacterium
CCTTATAATCAATCCACGGAGAAGGGCGTGCTGATGGATGTACCGTTTGCAGAACCGGTCAAGAGTTCGGATCCCGATTCCAAGGTCGATCCGGATGTTGAGATCGATCCGGAAGAACTCCGATCGGTCAAAGATGTTCTTTTGCAACTGACCAAGACGGCCAAAACCCTTAAAATCTACCTCCCGAATAACCCCATCTACCAGAAATTTTTTCAAGCACTCAAAAACCGATTCGATGTCCATCTCCAGGAATACGAGATGCTGCGGCTCAAAATAAAGCAGTATGCCCTCACCTACAAGGGGCACGTCGTCTATGAAAACACGAACCGGTTGGAAAGCTTGGCTTTTAAGCTTTCCGTGGACGGCATCCGAGAATTGACCTTTCAGGAAGGGATTGACAAGGATGAGATTACCAGTTTGCTGGAAATCATCGGCCGTGAATACGATCCCAGCAATCCGGACGATGACATGGTGACGCTTTTGTGGGAAAGGCACTTCACGCATGTCCGTTATCTGGTGGCCGGTGATTTCATTCAGGAGACCGTGGCGTCCATCAAGCCCCAAGTCACCATGACGTATGGAGACGTCATCCAAAAAGAAAAGACCCAGATCAAACCGATGACGGCCGCAGGACAGACGACCCTGCAAGAATTTTTGGGTCCCAAAATGGCGGATCAGGCATCGCAGATTTTTGTCTTGTCGGAGGAAGAGATTGCCGCGGTCAAACATCAAATGACCTTGGAGGAGAATGCAAATCCGATCTCGATTTTGATGGACATTCTGTCGGCCATTCTTCGGATCGAGGAAGACGATACGGCGTTCTTGGAAATGGTCGACATGATCGAAAATGTGCTTGAAACCCTGATGCTCCAAGGGGATTTTTTGCATTCTAAAAAGATCCTCGAACTGTTCCGCGGGTTCATGGGCCCGGAACGGAATCTTCCGGAGACCCGGCGCCTGTGTCTGGTGCAGGCGATTGATAAAGCGGGCGACCCGCAGAGAATCCGGGCGTTAGAACAGGTGCTCAACCAGTGGGGAGCGAGAGAAGCGGGTCCGGTGTTTGATTTCTGGATGCTGCTCAACAAAAATGCGCTGATACCCTTAATCGATCTGTTGGGCCGGCTGACGCAGATGAAGATGCGTCGCGTCATTTGTGAGGTGCTCATTCATCTGGGGAAGGACCATATCGAACCCCTGGTTCAGAAGCTGGACGATCCGCGGTGGTTTGTGGTCCGCAATGTCGTCCATGTCCTGGGGAAGATCGGGCAGGAGCAGGTCATCGAGAAATTTCGAAAATTAATGGATCATAAGGAGATCAAGGTCCGCAAAGAGTTGATTCATGCGTTGGACGGAATGAAGAGCCCTCGGGCCAAGGAGCTGTTGAAGGATTTTTTAAGTGATCCGGAGAGCGCGCTCCGGATTCTGGCCATCCGCAGCTTGACCAACCAAAATTATCAAGGGGCATTGGAACCTTTAAAAGAGATGGCCGAGGACCGTAAATTTGTCACCCGCGATTTTGATGAGAAGAAAGAAATCTTTGAGGCATTGGGCCGCATCGGCGGTACAGCCGTGGTGCCTAAGATGCGTAAACTGGTTCGGCAAGGAGGGTCGGCCTGGTTTAATAAATCGGTCAAGGAAGAGATGGGGCTATGCGCTGTGATCGCCTTGAAATGCATCGGGACCGAAGAGGCCGTTGCTGTATTGCGGGAAGGGGAAACGTTGTCCGGTAAAATCATCCGGGAAGCCTGTGCGCAGGCCTTAAACGAGATGGGTAAATCCCTTGGCTAAAGATCCCAAACAGGCCGAACGGTCGTCCGCCCGGCAGTTTTTGTCCTCTCAAGGTTTTGATGAGGACATGGCAAAAAAGGGCAAGGAACTGGTCAACCAATTCTGTATTTTCATGAAGACCGCGCAGATCCATGAACCCACCAATATCGCCTTGGAGGCGCCCGCCGAGAACGTGGTCCGAACCCTGACAGGGCTCTGGCGATGGCGCGACGATGTCCACCTCCGGCTGGAGGGAGATTGTCTTTTCTTGGATAAACTCAAACTGAAGATGGACATGGACGGCTTCACCAGCTTTACCTCGCTGATCGGGGTGTTTAAGCCGTTGCGAATCGGAGGCATCCTTTTAAAGAAGTCTACAACGGTGGATGAGTTGAAGCGATTTGTTTATATTTTGGTTCAAACGGATCCCGGCGGTAAAGAACCGTTTGAACGGGTCATCGGACAAATGCAGAAAATGGGGATCGCCAACATTGAAATTGACCCGTTTGAGGAAAGGAAGGAAAGCTTCGAGGACATTCTCCGGGATGCGAAGGGGATGGCGAAGAGCACCTATTTCAGAATGATGACGGCCGTCGCCGAAGTGACGGACAATATTAGACTGGGTCAGGCCGTGAGTGTGAAACGGGCCAAGCGTGTCGTTCAGAGCATGGTGGATTTGCTGCTGCAGGAAGAGTCGACCCTCCTTGGGCTTACGACGCTCAGAAGCCATGACGAATATACGCACCACCATTCCGTGAATGTCTGCATCTTGTCCCTGGCCATGGGACAACGCTTGGGATACCCAAAGAAGAAGTTGACGGAATTGGGTGTTGCGGCCTTGTTCCACGACATGGGCAAGGCCAGCATTTCTCCGGAGATCTTAAACAAACCGACGGATTTCACGGAAGAAGAATGGCGGATCATGCGTCGCCATCCGATTCTGGGAGTGAAGTACATTATCAAACTAAAAGGGATCAACGAGATGACAATCCGGATGGTCACCGGCATGTTCGAACATCACTTGAATTATGACCTGTCCGGTTACCCGAAATTAGATACAAAGTGGGAATTGAGCCTTCTGGGAAGGATTATCAGTATCGTGGATTGTTACGATGCTCTGACCTCATCCCGGGTTTATAATCGTGTTCCCTATCCCCCGGACAAGGCGCTGAAGTTTATGTTAAACAAAAGCGGCCGAGCGTTTGACCCCGTCTTGATGAAGATTTTCATCAACAGCATCGGCATTTTCCCGATCGGAACACTGGTTCTCTTGAATACCCATGAGATGGGTGTCGTTGTGCAGAGTAGTTCCAATCCGGAACGAATGGACAGGCCCAAAGTCAAAATCATTGCCGATCCCTCGGGCAAAGAAATGGATGGGGGCGTTATTGATCTTTCAGAACAAGATGAAAACACAGGACAATTTATGAAAGGCATTCAAAAAATAATTGACTCCACGAAGTGTAAGGTTGATGTCAGCCGATACTTCTTGTGATCCACCGGCTACGATTGTTCTTTTAAATAGTATGTTTTTAGGACTTGACATGAAAAATCGTAGTGTGGTAAGCTATATCCGACCAAAGTGATCGCAGATTAAAATAGTCGGGCTGGATGAATTGATGTTAAAGCTGAGCAAAAAGATAGATTACGGTCTGATGGCGATCAGCCATATTGCCTACTGTAAGGACGATACGAAGATCGTCAATACAAAACGGATTGCGGAGGAATACAGTATTCCGGTTGAATTGCTGGCGAAGATTCTCCAGAAAATGGCGAAGGGCGGTCTGATCACGAGCCTGAATGGTCCCAAGGGAGGATATGTCCTGGCAAGACTGCCGCGAGACATTACCGTGGGCGAAGTGGTCAAGGCGATTGAAGGACCGATTGAACTGGTGGACTGCTATCGAGGAGATGAAACCGACTGCCGGCAGTTGGGAAAATGCAGCGTGCGAAGACCCATCCGGAAAATACAGGACAGTATCACTCGATTGTTGGACAGTATGACGATTGAAGAAATCACCCGGGGTGTCTTAACCCGATTATAATAAGGAGTGAGTCATGAAATTGCCGATCTATATGGATAATCACTCAACAACCCCCATGGACCCGCGGGTCCTGGAGGCGATGTTGCCTTATTTTACCGAAAAATTTGGGAATGCCGCCAGCCGTAATCATTCGTTTGGATGGGAAGCCGAGCAGGCCGTGGATGACGCTCGACGGCAGATTGCAACGCTCATCCATGCGGATCCCAAAGAGATTATTTTCACATCCGGGGCCACGGAATCGGACAATCTGGCCTTGAAGGGTGTCGTGGAGATGTATCGGGAAAAAGGCGACCATATGATCACCTCGGTGACGGAACACCGCGCCGTTCTGGATACGGTGAAGCGGTTGGAGAAACAGGGCATTAAGGTAACCTACCTCCCGGTTGACAAAGAGGGGTTTGTGAATCCCGAAGATCTCAATAAAGCGATCACGGATAAAACAATCCTGATTTCGATCATGATGGCCAATAACGAGATCGGCACGATCAATCCGGTTGTTGAAATCGGCAAGATCGCGAAATCAAGGGGGGTTCTGTTTCATTGTGACGCCACGCAAGGGGTCGGCAAGATCCCGGTGGATGTTGAGGCGATGGGGATTGATTTGATGTCCTTTTCCGCCCATAAGATCTACGGACCGAAAGGGGTCGGTGCGCTGTATGTCCGTCGTAAAAATCCACGAGTCCGGTTGGCCCCCATGATTGACGGCGGAGGACATGAGCGAGGCATGCGTTCGGGTACACTGCCGGTTCCGCTGATTATGGGATTCGGAAAAGCCTGTGAGATCTGTATGCAGGTGATGCCGGACGAATCCAAGCGCTTGACCCAACTTCGGGAAAGATTGAAAGAAGGCATTCTCAAAAACTTGGACGAGGTCTATCTCAACGGGCACTCCACGAAACGTCTTCCGAACAATATGAACCTGAGTTTTGCCTATGTCGAAGGCGAATCGGTCTTGATGGGATTAAAAGAGATCGCCGTTTCCTCAGGGTCCGCCTGTACCTCCGCCACGCTGGAGCCTTCGTATGTGATCCGGGCGTTGGGCGTCGGATCCGACCTTGCGCATTCCTCAATTCGGTTCGGGTTGGGTCGCTTTAATACGGAAGAGGAAGTGGATTATGTCGTCAAGCGGGTAACGGAGACGATTCAAAAACTTCGGGCGATGTCGCCGCTTTACGAAATGGCCAAAGAGGGCGTTGATCTTAAAACCGTGCAGTGGGCAAGTCATTGAAGCTTAAAATGGGAGGTGAATTCCATGGCATATAGCAATAAGGTGATTGAGCATTATAATAACCCGCGGAACATGGGGAGTTTTCCAAAGGATGAAAAGGAAGTGGGAACCGGCGTTGTGGGAGCCCCTGAATGCGGGGACGTGATGAAACTCCAGATCAAGGTGGAGGCCGGCCGCATCGTTGATGCAAAATTCAAAACCTTCGGTTGCGGGAGTGCGATCGCCAGTTCCAGCCTCGCGACTGAATGGATGAAGGGGAAAACGTTGGACGAGGCCGAAAAAATTAAAAATACAGAAATCGTCCAGGAATTGTCTCTGCCGCCCGTGAAGATTCACTGCTCCGTGCTGGCGGAGGACGCCATCAAGGCCGCGATTACGGATTATCGCAAAAAGACCGGGAGCAACGGTTCCGTTTAACCACGAAACAAGGAGGTAATAAGAAATGATTACGTTGACCGAAAATGCAGCCCAGGAAGTGAAACGGTTAATGCAGGCACAGAATCTGGCCGATGCCAACCTGCGGATGGGTGTGAAGGGGGGTGGATGTTCGGGGATGTCTTACACGCTGAACTTCGAATCCGAGACCCGTGAGCAGGACCAGGTGTTCGAGGTCCATGGTGTCAAGGTCGTTGTGGACCCCAAGAGCCTGCTCTATCTGGACGAAACCATGCTGGATTTTGTGAACGGCCTCGAAGGAACAGGCTTTAAATTTGTCAACCCGAACGCCACGAAAAGCTGTGGATGTGGAAGTTCTTTTTCAGCCTAACACGGTTTAAAATTCAACATTCGGATCGGCATGCGTAGGGACAGCCTGTGCTGGGTGAAAAAGATTCGTTCGCGAAAAGCCTGTGCTGGAATTGTCACTCGGAAGTGGGAGGGGAGTATTTTTGCGACCGTTGCATTAAAATTCAACCCGCCCCGTCCCAGTTCGATTATTTCCAGCGGTTCGGTCTTCCCCGTCATCTAACCATCGATCTGCAGGATTTAGAACGGCGGTTCCACGAATTAAGCCGGAAATTCCATCCGGATTTTTTCCAACGAGGGTCGGATCAGGAAAAGGCGATCAGTCTTGAAAACTCGGCCTTGCTGAATACGGCCTATCGAACCCTCCGGGATCCGATCCTTCGCGTGGGGTATCTCATTTGCCTCGAAGAAGGGGCGGTGAAGGATATCCCGGCCAAAGCCCCTCCCGACCTGCTGGAAGAGATCCTGGAACTCCAGGAAACCCTCGAAGAATACAAGCAGGTTGGAGAAACCGCTTCCAAGAAACGCACGGATCTTCGGAAGGTATTATTGGCGGAGCAGGAGCGAATCGGTTCCAAAGAAATGGTTTTTGAAAAGGAACTCTTTAGTCTATTTGAGGAATGGGATCGCATGCAGGATCAACGCCTCTTGGAAAAGGATGGACAGCAAGCGCATCGGCGGTCGTTACTGCAGCGAATGAAGGACTTGCTTTCGGCCCGTACTTATTTGAGAACCGTGCTTCAGGATATGAATGAAGGACTGCGTGAGCATCATCCGTAAAGGCAGGCAGCGATGTCAACGATAGTGGGAATCGATCTCGGCACCACCAACAGCCTTGTGGCGTACATGGACGGCAAGGAGCCGAAGGTCATTGCGGACCGGGAAGGCCGTACGCTGGTTCCGTCCGTGATCTCGGTGGATGATCAGAGCTGGATCGTCGGGGAACAGGCGAGGCAGCGGTTGATCACCCATCCGAAAACGACGGTTTATTCGGTCAAGCGTTTGATGGGGAAGGGACTGGCGGATGTCGGGGAAGAGTGCAAGTACTTTCCGGTTTTCTTGAGTGAGAAACAGCCCGGCGTCATTCAGGTCGAGATGGGGAAATACCGCTTGACCCCGCCGGAGTTATCAGCGCTCATTCTCAAGGAAGTCAAACAAAGGGCGGAGGAGTTTCTGGGATCTGCGGTGACGCAAGCCGTCGTTACGGTGCCGGCCTATTTCAATGACAGCCAGCGCCAGGCCACGAAGGACGCGGGGCGGATCGCGGGGCTGGATGTGCTGCGCATTGTGAACGAGCCCACGGCGGCCTGCCTGGCCTACGGACTACAGAAAAAGAAGCAGGGCGTGATCGCGGTTTACGATCTGGGGGGCGGCACCTTCGATATCTCGATTCTGAAAGTCAAGGAGGGAATCTTTGAGGTTCTGTCCACCAACGGCAACACCCATCTGGGCGGGGATGATCTCGACCAGCGGCTGATGGAATGGGTGTTGCGAGAAATTGAACAAGAATTCGGCCTGGATCTCCAGAAGAATGCGGAATCCATTCAGCAAATTCGGTTGGAAGTGGAGAAAGCCAAGCGCCGACTGTCCGGCGAGGATCTGACCGAAATCGTGATACCGATCAAAACAGGAGCGGTTTACCGGCGTCCGCTTAAACGGGTCGAACTGGAATCTCTGGTCAACGACCTGATCGATTTGACGATCGGCCCGTGTCGGCAGGCATTGGGAGATGCGCATCTTTCACCGCAAGATATTGACGAAGTCGTTTTAGTGGGCGGATCAACGCGCATGCCGCTGGTTCGCCGTACGGTTCAGGAGATCTTTCATCAAGAGCCTCATTGCGAGATTAATCCGGACGAAGTGGTCGCATTGGGCGCCGCGGTCCAGGCCGATATCCTGGCCGGCGGCATTCAGAACATGCTGCTGTTGGACGTGACGCCCCTGTCACTCGGGATCGAGACAATGGGCGGCGGGATGAGCGTGCTGATTCCGAGAAACAGCACGCTCCCGACCAACGCCAAGGAGCTTTTCACCACGTTTGCCGATGGGCAGCGCTCCGTGGACATTCATGTCTATCAAGGCGAGCGGGAGCTGGTCAAGGATAACCGCAGTCTTTCAAAATTCCAGTTCAGAGATCTTGATCCGTTGCCGGCCGGGATGCCGCGGATCGAGGTGAACTTCACCATTGATGCGAATGGGATTCTTCAGGTCGGCGCCAAAGATCTTCGAAGCGGCAAGGAACAATCCGTCGAGGTGAAACCGTCTTACGGCCTCAGCGACGAGGATGTCACACGGATGATCGAGGAGTCATTCACGTTTGCAAAAAGCGACATGGATGCCCGGTCGTTGATCGAGGCCCGGAATGAGGCCGCGACGATCCTTCGCCATACGGAACGGGCTTTAAAACAAGGGGAGCCGCTGATCGAGCCGGAGGAGAGAAATCGCATCCAAGAGCAGATCACGGCGCTTAAGAAGGCCATGGAAGGCGATAACCACCGTCTGATCCGCGAATGGATTGATCAACTGGATAAAGCCACGATTCATCTGGCCGAGCGCTTGATGGATTCGACTTTGCAGATCGGTTTAAAAGACAAAAAACTCTCGGAACTGCCCTGAAGGGGTTCTGGAAAGGAAGCGGTTTTCCATGAAAACGAAAGTCGGAGATGTCTTGAAAAACAAAGCAGCCGCCGCGGGTGGGAACGGCGCGCACAAGAAATACAAGGTGACCTTTTTGCCGATGAATGTAACGGTGGAAGTAGAGGAAGCCCAGTTCCCACTGCAGCACGACGGAAAGCCGGGTTCTCTTCTGGACATCGCGTTGGCGCATGGGATTACCATGGGCCACAATTGCGGCGGAAACTGCGCCTGCACCACCTGCCATGTCGTTGTAAAGGAGGGCATGGAAAACCTCTCTCCGATGCTCCAGGATGAAGAGGACCGTCTGGATATGGCCGAGGGATTGACCCTTTCTTCGCGGTTGGGCTGTCAGGCCGTGATTAAAGGGGATGTGGTGGTGGAGGTGCTGGTCGAGACCCCTTATGGGGTATCCCACTAAGTCGAGGCTGAGGATAGGCGATGGATCTGACCTGGCAGGATGCTGAAGAGATTGCATTGCGGCTGATCGACCGGGACCCGGACCTGGATCCCCTGACGGTACGCTTTACCCATCTCCATCAATGGGTGACGGAATTGTCCGAGTTCAAGGGCGATCCCAAAGCGTCCAATGAAAAGATACTCGAGGCGATCCAGATGGCCTGGTACGAGGAATATAAAGCGGCCCACGAGTAGAGGACGATTACCAGGTTACCACGGAATCGGAGGAAAAAATAAGATCCAGCATTTTTGAGTAGTTGATCGTTTCAAATCTCGAAGTGCCCCCCCGTGTTCGCGCGTCTTCTTCCAATACATAGATCTTCGCCGGCAGGTCCGGCTGCAGGCGAACGGCCTCCTGAATCAGAAGGACGGACAACTCCTGCGACGACTGTTTTGCCTGTTTGGCGATGATCGCCAGGGCTTCCGGTTGGTTGATTTCTTTTAGAATATGAAGGATGCGGTTCATTCCTTGCCTCGATCAGAAGATTAAAAATCGGCCGGCCTGCCGGATCAACTCGGTTATTTCGTCAAACGAAACGGCCTGGATCTTGTAGTCCGAGCCCTCGATTGGGTGGGCGCGCAACGAGCCCTCCTCGACAAAGAACGTCTGGCCCATTTCCTTAAAGATCGGGATGTATTTTTGAAGAAGATCTCCGTCCACCAGATCTTCCGTGTCATCGGCCAGCAGGAGCGGGGCCTGATTGAGAAGTACGATCGCCACGGCGTGTTCGCCGCTGACCAGGCCCAGAGCGATGCGGATCGCCTCCACCGGTCGGTGATTTTTGAGCGGATTGCTTTTGATCAAAACCAGAATGGGATCGGTCATGGGTTGGAGATCAGTTGAAGGAGAGAAATTGATCACACCCCTTGACCAGATCGGACAGAACGACCAGGCCGCACGGAGTGGCTTTGCCGCTCAACGGAACATGGTGCCGCTCGGCTCCGTAAGCGCAGACGAATAATTTCAACCCCTGCTCGATCAGTGTATTCAGGCGGGGATGATCCATCGCCAAGGCGCCTTGGTCAATAAGATACAGATAGACATGGCCCTTCGCGGCCAGGGCCGTTTCAGTCAGACGGATCACGGTTTCAAGGTTCGGATGTTGAGGGGGCGTTGACAGAAGCAGGCCGAGTTTTTTGTTGTGAGTCGCCACGGTTCCACTCTAACATCCGTTTCTTCCGTTTGTCAATTTGTAGGGGCTTGCGTCGCCGCCATCATCTGTGGGGGCCCGTGCGGTACTTCGTATCCTCCGATGCCCCCCCACCCCGCGCTCGGACTGGCAGAGCCAGATCCTCGCTCGCCGTGCTCGCTGGCAGATACCACGGGCGACAGGAGCTTATTCAATCGTTGCTCACCGTTAATCCACAGCCTTCCCCCAGCGTGTCCACAATATATGGGTAGTAAGAAGGGATTTAGACACTGTATGTGGTATTTTTCCCTTGACAACGCGGGCGAAGTTTTGTATGGTACTGGCCCATGGTATGGAATAAATTCAGAATGCATTCAGAAAGCCATCAGCCCCGTCTAAAAGATATCATCTCGACGGGGCTTTTCGTTTCAGGGCGGATTGGATCAGAGACCGGTCAGAATTAAGAGATCCAAAGAAAAAAGGAGGATTTTATGGAGATTGCACGGAACGCCGATCCTACGAAGATGCAGGGCTCCGCTCGGGCCTCCAAACGTTTCTCGATGACCGATCTGAGTGAAGGTCAGTCCCAGAAACTACAGGCCGTATGGGAACGCCGCGGCCAATGGACGACCAATGCCGTCAAGGTGATGGAGGAACGATATCTTCGTAAGGAGAACGGGAAACCACAGGAAACGCCCGATGAGATGTTCACGCGGGTGGCGATCGCGATTGCGAAGGCCGAGAGCATCTGGGGCGCGTCCACGGTCGAGGTGGACCGGGTGGCGGCGCAGTTCTATGATCGGATGGTCCGCGGGCAGTTCATGCCCAACAGCCCCACCCTGATGAACGCGGGTAAAGAGAACGGGCTTCAGTATTCGGCCTGTTACGTTCTTCCGATCGAGGACTCGATCCGTGGAATTTTTGACGCCATCAAGAATGCCGCCGTGATTCACCAGTCCGGCGGCGGGACCGGGTTTTCGTTTTCGCGATTGCGGTCCCGAGGGTCCCTGGTCTCGACCACGCAGGGCGAGGCCAGCGGGCCGGTCAGTTTTCTGAAGGTGTTTGACGCCGCGACGAATTCCATCAAGCAGGGCGGAACCCGTCGAGGGGCCAACATGGCCATCCTCAATTACAACCATCCCGACATCATGGATTTTGTGCTCTGCAAGCGGAAACGGCAGATTACCAATTTTAATATTTCCATCGCCGTGACCGAGGAGTTCATGCAGGCGGTTTCGACGGGCAAGGAGTACAACCTGATTTCGCCCCATACAGGGAAGGCCGTGGGAAAACTCAATGCCCGCGAGGTCTTTGACGAAATTGTGGAGTCGGCCTGGCTGACCGGGGATCCGGGGCTGGTCTTTATCGATCGGATGAATCAGGGGCCGGCCAACCCCGTTCCCAAGATGGGTCCGATCGAGGCGACCAACCCGTGCGGGGAGCAGCCGCTTTATCCGAACGAGGCCTGCAACCTGGGCTCGTTGAACCTCCTTTCTTTCGTCGATAAGAAAGCCGGCGCATGGGAGATGGACTGGGAGGAATTAGAGCAGGCTGTCCGGGTGACGGTCCGGTTTTTAGACGACGTGATCGAGGTCAATCCCTACCCGTTGCCGGAGATTGACGCCGCCGTCAAGGCCAATCGGCGCATCGGTCTGGGCGTGATGGGCTGGGCGCACCTTCTTTTCCGATTGGGTATTCCCTATCACAGCGATGAGGCGCTGGCGCTGGGCCGGAAGGTGATGAGTTTCATCAACTCGGTCGGCCATAACGAATCTGAAGCCCTGGCCGAGGTGCGGGGTCCCTTCCCCAACTGGTCGGATAGCATCTACCAGCACGGCCGGCCGATGCGGAATTCCACCGTTACCACGATTGCTCCGACCGGAACCATCAGCATCATCGCGGGCTGCTCCTCGGGGATCGAGCCGGTTTTTGCACTGGCCTTCCGCCATCTTTCCGGAGAGCGAAAGCTGACCTTCGTGGATCCCGTTTTTGAAGCGATCGCCAAGGAACGGGGTTTCTACAGCCCGGCGATGATGGAGATGATCACCGAGCAGGGCCACATCGACGGCATCGAGGAGGTTCCTTCCGATCTGCGCGACGTGTTTCAGGCCTCGCACCAGATCTCGCCCGAGTGGCATATCAAGATGCAGGGGGCGTTTCAGGAATATACGGATAATGCCGTTTCCAAGACGATCAATCTCCCCAATTCCGCCGGGCGGGACGACGTGAAAAAGGCTTATCAGCTGGCGTATCAAGTCGGTTGCCTGGGCACCACGGTTTTCCGCGACGGCTGCCTGGAGGAACAGGTCTTGAATGTGGGCACGTCGGCCAAACCGAAGGTCGAGTCCACGGCCGCGGCGGCAAAGGTCAAACCCCGTCCTTATAAACGAGTCGGGGTCACCTTGAGCAAGGAGACGCCGCTGGGGACGGTTCATATCACAATGAATAACGATGAAGAGGGCCCGGCCGAGGTGTTTTTGACGATCGGAAAGGCCGGCAGCGATATCATGGCGATGGCCGAATCGTTGGGCCGGTCGATCTCGCTCTATCTCCGCACGCCGGCCTACCTTTCGCGCTATGAAAAAGTTCGTGAGGAAGTGGAGCAGCTGCGCGGCATCGGGGGGGCCCGATCCGTCGGGTTCGGCGAGGCCCGTGTTTCATCGCTAGCGGACGCCATCGCCCGCGCGATGGATGAGCACTGGCTCAAACCCCAGGTGTCCGGCAATGGCCATGAAAAGAAGGGAGCCTTTCATCTGACCGGAAACCTCTGCCCCAAATGCGGAGTTCAGATGGCCCGGGAGGAAGGCTGTCAGAAATGTCACGCCTGCGGTTATTCGGAATGCTAAGACCGCGGCAATGAATGATAAAGAAAAGACGCTGATCTTCGGGGGGCAAGCTCGACTGCCCCGAGAGCTCTCTGCCGTCGAGGTGTTTCAAGTGGTGGCGGTGGTGGAAGTGGATACCGGAAAGGTGGTGGAGACCGATTTTACTCCCTGTCCGCCGTTGATTACGAGCATGCTGAAGCAGATAACGGCCGGCATGTCGTTGCAAAACGACGCGAGCGATCTGCTCAATGAAATCGAACAGCGGCTTCATCATAAAAGCAAGAAAGCCGTGCTCACGTCCATCAAGGATCTGTTTCGAGAATACAGAGAGTACCAATATCGGGTTTCAAGGGGCGCCCACCCCTCGGTTCTGGGTCCCTCCGACGCCCCGTGCCAGTAAGTCCTGCTCCAGATTGATCAGAACATCCCGCCCCGCGTTTTCGACCACGCCGCGGAACAAAGATTCATCGGCATACAGCTCATGAACCGAACGGCCGGCCGGAGAGGCCTGTTCCCAGGCCGTTTTATCCCAGGCCCGGAGGCAGGCCCGCGCGATCAGGCCGCTTAGCGGCGCCGGGTTATAGAGCATTTTTTTGATCGTGATCGGGTTTAAGGAGAGCGGGTTGTAGCCGGCGGAGAGGTACCCCTCCTGAATCAGACGTTGCTCGAAACCGGTGTGAGGCTGGACGCCCAGGAAGAAGAGCATGGGATAAACGCGGTCTTCTCCCAGGATCGCCGCGATCTTTTTGTACGACGCCACGCTTTCCATTAACGTGGCCTCGGTGTCGCCGGGGGAATTGAGCGAATAGTTGAGGATGAGCTTGCCCGCGAACCCGGCCTCTTTCAGATACCGGCAGCCTTCGTAGAGATTGTCCAGACGAAACCCCATATGCAGTTCGTTTAAGACCGCCTGGGAACCGGATGTGATCGCCACCTCCAGATCGCCGACCCCCGATCGCACCATCCGTCCGGCCAGCTCGGGCGTGATCAGGCTCGTCCGGATATAGCCCGACCAGGTCAGTTCCAGCTTCTCGGCGATGATCCGGTCCAGTATTTCACTGCATTGAGGCAGGGCCTCGCTCCCGGTGATGAACTGCGCGTCGGTAAACCAGAAGGCTCGCGTTCCCCATTGCCGATAGTGCTGCAGAATGTCCTGAACCACCCGTTCGGGCGCGCGGTACCGAACCCGTTTCCCCTCGATGTGGGGGTATTCGCAGAACTGGCAGTCATAGGGACATCCCCGTTTGGACTGTACGCCGACGCAGTTTTTTTTATACGAGACGTGCTGGGGGAAGATCGAGGTCAGATAAGGAAGGTTGATCGTCATGTCTTGAATGGACGTGATCGCCGTCTTGGTCCCTCGAAAGACCCGGCCTCCTTTGCGGAGAATGGAGCGCTCATCGTTTAAGTCCTTGCCCTCGATCACCTTCAGCAGCGCATCCTCGCCCTCGCCCAGCAAACCGATCGTGCCTTCGGGGAGCTGGTGAATCAACTGATCCGCGAATACGCTGAAGGCCCCGCCGCCGACCAAAATCCGTTTCTCAGGAAATTGCCGGTGGACGGCCCAGAAGTACGACAGGATGTTCTGAATCCCGCGGTAATAAGTCCAGAGATATCCCATCCCCTTGATGGAAGCGGCTAGTTTTTTAAAAGGGTTCATGGAATAATAAAAATTGAAGGCATATTTCAATGACGGATCGCCCTCATGGGGGGCGAAGACCTGGATGTCCCGCCATGAAAAGCAGACCAGGTCGGGATCCCATTGGCGGAGTTGGGTTTGAAAGGTCTTGCTGCGATGATTGGGAGGGATCAGTGACAGATCGAGAATATGCTGACGGATGTCGGGATATTTTTGGTGGACGGCATCGGCCAGATAGGTTACGCCGAGCGGATAGACCGGACGACAGGGAAGAAAGACATAGAGGATTGAACGAACGTCAGGCATGGCGGATTCACGATAACACAGGCCAGGAGGCTATGCAACCGACATAAGCGGGTCCTGTCCGGTGGCAGCCCCATCCGTCCTCACTCTGTTATTCGGACTGCCGGGGTTGGTGTCTTGAACCCCGTTGGTATTTCCGTTGCGAGCGGATGGGGCGCCCCGCCTCCGGCCACCCGCTTATGTAACAACAAGCGCCCTGCTTGAAAAAAATTGATTTTTCTTCGTCGCTCAATTATCCTGCTTGCGCCGATCTTATTCTGACGCATCGAGGAGAACCGACGATGGCTGTTGTTGAAAAATATGAACGCTACTCCGCCACGCTGCGGATTTATGGGAAAATACAGGACGTATCGGTGATCGGCATGCGACTGGGCCTTGAGCCGACGCGGGTTCGTCGCAGAGGAGAACCGGTTCCAGGAACGT
>CAKKOZ010000145.1 GCA_919901335.1 Nitrospiria bacterium
GCGCGGTCGGCGCCGCGGTGCTCGACCACGCACCAGTGACCGAGCTTGCAATGCGGGCAGCGATCGATCTCGATGGCCGCCACGCGGCGCATGAAGGCCTGCGCATCCTCGCGCGCTCGGGCGTTGGCCGCGGGCATCGCCAGCAGCTTGCGCGCCAGCGCCAGCCGCTCGGTCTTGGCCGCCGGCGCCAGCAGCCCGTAGTGGCGGATGCGCTTGAAGCCCGGCGGCAACACATGCTGCAGCAGCCGGCCGACGAACTGCTCACCCGGCATGGCGATGGTTCGCTTGCCGCCGCTGGCGTCGGCGCGCACGCGCAGCAGCACCTGCTCGCCGGTGAGGGCCACCAGCCGCTCGTTGCCGACGGCCGTGCGGTGGGTGTAGCGCGCCAGGTAGTCCAGCACCGCGGCCGGTCCGGCCAGCGGCGTCTTGGCGTAGACCACCCAGTCATGCCGGCGCAGTGCCTGCACGCGCTCGGCGCGCGCTGTGGCCGTGTCGGCCGGATCGCGCGGCAGCGCGCCGTTGTCGCCGGCCTGCGCCAGCGCCTGCATGAACTTGCCTCGGAACACCTTGGACAGCGCATGCACCGGGAACAGGAAGTGGCGCGAGCGCTTGGGTTGGATCCAGGCGGCCTCGCCCTCGACACCCGGCTGCAACGCCCCGCAGGCCATCAACGCATGCACATGCAAGTGGCGGCGCAAGTCCTGCGTCCAGGTATGCAGCACCAGCGTGAAGGCGCCCGTGCCGCCCAGCCAGCGCGGGTTGGCGGCGAACTCCGTGAGCGTGGCCGCCGCGCACTGCATCAACGTGTCGTAGACCCAGCGCGCATGCACGCCGGCCAGCGCATTGAGCTGGTGCGGCAGCGTGAAGACCAGGTGGCAGTACGGCACGGCCAGCAGCTCGGCCAGCCGCGCCGCGCGCCAGGCATCGCGGGCGCGGGTCTGGCACTGCGGGCAGTGCCGGTTGCGGCAGGAGTGCCAGCGCCACTGCTCGGCGCCGCAGCCCTCGCAACGCAGGCGCTCGCCACCCAGGGCCGCGGTGCGGCAGGCGACGATGGCGCGCCAGGCGCGCGCCTGCGCTGTGCTCAGCGCATGCGTACGCAGGTAGCCCGGCCCGAAGTGCCGCAGCACCTCGGCCAACGTGGTGGCCACCGCGGCTCAGTGTGTCGTGATCGGCGGCAGCGCGCTCAGCAGTGCCAGCGGCTGGCTGCGGGCACCGTCAGGCACGTCCGGGCGCCTCAGGTGCAGATAGCGCGTGGTGGTGCTGACGTGGTTGTGGCCGAGCCACTGCTGCAGGCTGTACA
>CAKKOZ010000146.1 GCA_919901335.1 Nitrospiria bacterium
CGTCTCCAAAGTCGTCTCGGTCCGCTTCGACCAGGCGGCGCAACTGGTCGACGCGGGGTAAGCGGCGCGCTGGTCCGAGAGTCCAAACCGTTTTTTCCTTATTGTGGGAGGTCGCCTCCAGCGGGCGGCTTACTTGCGATAGGTGTAAAATGTATTGAATGCAAAGCCAGAAATTGACAGTATTTTGTAAGTCTTGTGGAATGAATAGGCGCTTTCTGGCGAGGATTCGGCAATTCTTTTCGGGAGAATGTTAATGGCCCTTTTTCAACTTCTTGGTAAGGAGGAAGGACGATGAAGTACGCCACCCTATTGATGTTTGTCGCTTCGATTTCTCTGATGACTGGTTGCGCGTGCATGACCTGCCCAATTGGTAAAAAGGCCCAGGAAGTTTCGGCCACCGAATATATCTATGACGTAGATTGTTTGTATTTGAATAATATCACCACGGCCAATGCTAGGCTCTGTCCAACAATCCCTGTTTAGCACGCTTGTATGATCCCCGTTGGCACTAGGCAGTAGGCTTTCGGGACGGGGGGTCTAAGGGGGGCTGGCCCCCCTTCCCTGTTCCATCGTTTTTTCATAGGATTCTGGTGCAAGGTTTGCCGGCCGAGGTGATAAGCGCGCTGCCGTCGCCGTGCGTGACAGGTCGTGCTAAAGATTCCCCCGTCGGCAAAGTCTTTCCCCCGGCAAGCCAGCGCGGGCAGTATCGCACCCCGGCCCCGTCCGGAGTCTGCATTCACAAGCATGCGCGTCTTGCTCTTGTATCTCATCAAGGAGTCGTATCGATGTCCAACAACGCTTCCTCCGCCGCAGGTTTTTGGGTTGGCGTGGATCTGGCCCAAGATTCTTTGCAGATCTCGCGGGCCCCGATCGGCTTGGAGGTCTCCCTCTGGAGCCGTCTGCCGCAGATCGCCTTGTCCAACACCGCTCAAGGCCGCGACCAGTTGGCCGGCTGGATCGCCGCCCAAGCCGTCGCGCTCGGCGCCAGTTGCCGCGGGATTGTCGTGGAGGCCACCGGCGGCCTCTCGCGCCGCTTCGCCCAGGCTCTTGAACAACTCGGCGGCCTCCCTCCCGTCAGCATCGTCAATCCGTTCTTCGTCAAAAGCTTCGGCCGGAGCTTGGGCCAGCGCTCCAAGAACGACAAGCTGGACGCCGCCGTGCTGGCCGTCTTCGGCGCCGTCCAGCAGCCCGCCCCGGCCGCCGCATTGACGCCCGCCCAAGAGCGCCTGCGCGAGCTGGACCGTTTGCGTCAGGGGGTCGTCCAACACCAGACCGCATGGAAGAACAGTTTGCGTGAGGCCCGCGATCCTCTGGCGCGCCGCGTGGGCGAACAACAAATCGAACTGGCCGCCAAACAGATCGAAGAACTGGGAGGACGCATCGCCGAAACCATCGCCAAGGACGACGATCTGCGCCGCCAGCATCAACTGCTCGACAGCGTCCCCGGCATCGGTCCGTGCCTGGCCGCCACAATCCTGGCCGAATTGGGCGATCTGAGCGCTTACCATCGCGATGCGCTGGTCGGCTACGTCGGCCTGTTCTCGCGCGAGAAGCGCTCGGGCAAACGCCAGGGGCGCGGCGGCGGGTTGGTCAAAGGGGGCGGAGCGCGCGTGCGCCGGGCGCTGGGTCTGGCGGCGATGGCCGTCGTGCGCAGCAATCAACCCATCAAAGAGTTCGGGCTGCGTCTTGTGGCGCGAGGCAAAACCAAGATGTGCGCGCTGACGGCGCTGATGCGCAAACTGCTGCTGATCGCACGCGCCATCGTGGTCAGCGGCAAACCTTACAATCCCGCCGAAGCCCTTCGCGAAAAACCTAAAAGGAGGGTTGCTCATGGCTAATGCACCTTGCATTCTATCCCAGTATCTTCAGCGCG
>CAKKOZ010000147.1 GCA_919901335.1 Nitrospiria bacterium
CGGCCGTCTGGCCGGGCTGGCCCTTGCCGCAATTCACGACGCCCCAGAGCGTCCAATGATCGCCGTTGCAGACGGCATCGCAGGAGCCCCAGAATTCCGGCGTGATTCCCTGGTAGGTGCAGTTCTTGAGCATCGCGCCGAGCTTGCCTTTTTTTATTTCCCATCCGATCTCGCACCCGAACTGGAAGTTGTACCGCATCTGGTCAATGGACCAGCTCTTGTTCGTGCACATCAAAATCCCGTCTTTCGTATCGGCAATGAGCTCATCCAGCGTCCGGTCACCCGGCATCAGGCTCACATTCGTGATCCGGATCATCGGAAGCGAGGCCCAGCTGTCGGCGCGGCAGCAGCCGCGGCTGTTCTGCTTGATCACCGGCGCGAACTCACGGTTCGTGTGATAACCGACAAAGATCCCGTTCCGTACAATCGGCCAGCGTTGCGCGCGAACGCCGTCGTCGTCATAGCCCATCGTGGCCAGGCCGCCCGGTACGGTCGAGTCGGCCATCAGCGTCACCTTGTCCGAGCCGTACCGGAACTTGCCGTATTTTTCAAGTGTCAGAAAACTCCGTCCGGCATAGTTCTCTTCAATCCCCAGCACACGATCCAGTTCCGATGGATGTCCCATTGACTCATGGATCTGGAGCGCAAGCTGCGTCCCGTCTAAAATCAGGTCTTTCTTGCCCGAAGGACAGGGCTTGGCCGTCAGCAGCGCCACGGCTTCATCGCGAGTTTTCTCGGCGTTTTCGATCAGCGCGAGACCCTTGACCAGCTCGTAACCCATCCCCATATACTGCCCGCCAAAGCTCATCGGATAGGACCGCTTCTGTACCTCACCCCTCTCGACCGCCGTCGCGGAGTAGCCCGCGCCGGTGCGGGTCAGCGTCTGGTCAATCAACGTCCCCTCACTTGTGGCCAGCCACTGCCGCTCACGGACGCATCCCATCGTGGACTCGGCCACCTTAATACGGCGGTTTTTGCGAAGAATCTCGTCAATCCGGAACAGCAGATCCAGCTTCTCGGTCACCGTCACCTTGAACGGATCGATCACGACCGGCGTCTGCCAGGTTGTATCAACAACGTCTTCTTTTGTAAGACGGACATTGCCTCTTTTCAGCGTCGCGCTGGCCCTCGCGATACGGCAGGCCTGGAGGGTTGTCTTTCGAATATCGTCCTTCGTCACGGACGGGCCGGCCGCAAAACCCCAGGCCCCGTCCACGATCACGCGCACGCCGAACCCAAACGACTCATCCTGCCGCATCTCGCCCAGTTCGCCGTTGCGAACCGTCAGATCCTCGACCGTGATCTGCAAAATCCGAATATCGGCGTACGATGCCCCGTGACTTTTTGCGGTATTCAAAGCGATGGCGGTCAGGTCGCGCATCAAAACTTCGTCCCGCTTGAAAAATTAAATCGACGGATCTTGGCCGCCGGGCAGACGATCCCGCCACCCCAGAAGGCGTGAGCGTAAACCGTCTCGCGGCCGAGCGCCTCGACCCGGTTGAAGGCCTTCACGACGCTCTCGGTGAACCTGAAATTTTTGACGGGATGCTTCACCTTTCCCTTTTCGACAAGAAAAACGCCGTCCCGCGTCATTCCGGTGATCATCAACGGGATCGGATCAAGAATGTTTGTATAATGAAAATGCGTGATCAACAGCCCACGATCGGTCCCGGCGATCATCTCATCCACGGATGAATCCCCCCCGGCCAGCATCAGATTGAGAGGCATCGGCCCGTCTGTGTTCGGAAGCGGCAGCGCGTGGCCGGTTGATTTCGTCCCGGCTTCCTTCGCCGTCTTCCGGTCATGGACAACCGCTTTGGCGATGCCGTGATCCACCAGCACGATGCGCTTTCGCGGCATGCCTTCGTAGTCGAAATTCAGGCCGAATGCCGGGCGGTCATAAACATCGTCCGTGATCGTGATATTTTCACCCAGAACTTTCTGCCCCAATTTTCCGGACACAAAACTTCTTCCCTCCAGATACGGCAGCGCCCCGAACCCTTCCCAGGCCATGAAAAGAAGCAACTCCGCAACGGCGGCCGGCTCCAGAATCACATCATATTTCCCCGGCGGCAAGCTCTTCGGGTTACGACCGGCCAGGGCCGTCTCGAGTGCAATGGCCGTCAAGCGCTCCGGATGAACGGCATGCATGTTCGGGTTTGTCGCCTCGGCCCAGCCGGAGCTGTCATTGGCCATGACCGTGACGCTGAAGTTGGCCGTGGTATAGGCATGATAGGCAAACAGGCCGTTTGAGTTGGCCAAGCCGACCGCCTGCATCCCGTGTGAGAACATTCCGGCCGCCGTCGTCTTCTTTTTGGTGCAGGGTCCGACGGCCTGACGGATGCGATCCACCTTTTCATCCGGGGCCAGGGCCGGCGTCGCCGGACCGTAGTGGGAGAGCGGCTGGTATTCCTGAGGCGCAGGGAACGGCAAAAGCGATGGATTGAC
>CAKKOZ010000148.1 GCA_919901335.1 Nitrospiria bacterium
CGGGATTTCGGGCCTTTGCCGCGCCCGGTCAGAAGCCAGTCCACCGTGACCTTCCCGTAATTCACGATCCGGACCAGGAGTTCCGGGTTTGGAATCCGTCCATGTTCGTAGCGGCTCACATAGTTTTGTTTGCGGACGCCGATCGTCTTTGCAAAATCGGTCTGATTCATTTTTCCGCGGATGGCGCGGATCCGCTGGCCGACCAGCGTCTTGGATACGTTCTTCATTTCATGTCCCCCCCTGGTTGAAGTTTTCGATCCCTGTACAGCATGAAGACGGAGTGTCGTTGAACTTTGGCACGGAGTATACCGTTGGTTGGTCGTGGAAGTCAAGAGTGTTTAGGATGGGGCCGGAGAATGCCGTAGGATCTCGAGGGCCCGCTCCATGTCGGCCGGGAGCGGCGCAGAGAATTCGACGTAGTCCCGATGTTCCGGGTGGATAAATCCCAGACGTTCGGCATGAAGCATCTGCCGGTCCGCGGGTACGGACTCGAGAATCGCCGGCCGGCCGCCGTAAACCCGGTCGCCCAGAACGGGATGCTGCAGGGATGCGAAATGGACCCGGATCTGATGGGTGCGCCCGGTCTGGGGGAGCACCTCGACCCGCGTGGCCGCCGCAAAACGTTCGATCACGCGGTAGACCGTCTTGGCCTCTCGCGGTCGGGCCGTCCGGTGGGAGATTTTCTTCCGTTCCCATCGGTCCCGGCCGATCGCCAGGTCAATCGTCCCGCTGTTTTTCCGAAGGCGGCCCACCACGAGGGCCTGATACTGTTTCCGGATGGAATGGTTCTTGAATTGAAGGGACAGGGATCGGTGGGCTGAATCGGTCTTGGCCACCACGACCACGCCCGAAGTGTCCTTGTCCAGCCGATGAACCAACCCCGGCCGCTCGCGGCCGCCGATCCCGGAGAGGTCTTTACAGTGGGCCAGGAGGGCATGAACCAGTGTTCCGGTATAATGGCCCGGTGCGGGATGCATCACCAGCCCGGCCGGTTTATTCAAAACGATCAGGGCCGAGTCTTCGTACAACACATCCAGCGGGATTGGTTCCGGCACAAGGTCCAGGGGAGTCGGGGTCGGGATTCGACAAACCAAACGATCACCGGGACGGATCTTGTAGTGAGGCTTCACCACGAGCCCGTTTACCCGAATATCGCCCTCCTTGATCAGCCGCTGAAGAAACGTGCGGGAGGGGTGCACTTGCTGCCGGATCAGGTAGTGATCCAGCCTCTCGAAGGCGAACTTGGGGGTGACGGTGAATTCCTGCGAAACGATCGGATGGGTTGCTTTAGGCATGCGCGGAAGGGTTCTCATCCGGCGGATTCGCTCTGCGGTCCTCGCGGATGAAATACCAGATCATCAATGCGACACCGATGCTGATCGAGGAGTCGGCCACGTTGAAGGCCGGCCAGTGGTACGAGCCGATATAAAAATCAAGAAAGTCGGTCACGTCCCCGAACCGGAGCCGGTCCGCCAGATTTCCCATCGCTCCGCCCATCACCATGGCGATCGACAGGCGGCCCAGCCAGGCCTCTTTGGGCGTTTTTACAAAGAGCGTCCACAAAAAAACGATGGCGACGACCGAGATCGTTGCAAAGAAGGCGATCCTCAGGCCGTTGCCATGCTCGGCGAAGAGTCCGAAGGCCGCTCCCGGGTTTCGGATATAGGTGAGGCTGAAGAGGCGGTTGATGATCGGGATGGATTCGTGAAGCTGCATGGTTTGCTGAATGACCGCCTTTGTGACCTGATCCAGGATGAGAATCGTCCCGGCCACGGCAGCCAGAAAAAGATAACGGCGCGACGCTTCGGCGATCTTTTTGACGACGGTTGCAAGCGTCATCTTAGCCCACCGCCCCGGCGCAGCGGGCGCAGAGCTGGGGTTGCCGTGGATTTTTTCCGACGGTGTCACGATAAAACCAGCAGCGACCGCATTTCGGGTCGTCGGAGCGGGTCACGACCACGTCAAAGGCTCCGGACGGCTCTTGCGGAGTCTTGGAGGGTTCCAAGATCACTTTGGCCACGATGAAGATGGAACCGAGCAGCGGCTCATATGGGTGCAGGAAATCATAGAGGGATCTTTCGGCGATGAGCCGCACCTGGGCCTCCTGCGAGGCCCCTATCACTTTCTCGTTACGTTTTTCCTCGAGTGCTTTGTTTACAGTGTCCCGCACGGTTAGTAGTTTTTCCCATCGCTCCTCGATCGATGCGTCGACGGCGGCTTCACGGACGTCCGGCAACGGCGTGAGATGAACGCTGTCGTGGTCTCGAAGCCCGCGTGGAATTTGGTTCCAGATCTCCTCGGCCGTGAATGAAAGGATTGGCGCCATGAGACGGGTGAGCGCGTTCAACGTTTCGAACAGAACCCGTTGCGCCGCCCGGCGGGACGGGGATCCGGCCGGATCGGAATAAAGACGGTCTTTTAAGATGTCCAGGTAGATCGCGCTCAAGTCCACGGCGCAGAAATTGTTCAGCGCATGGAACACCGTGTGAAACTCGAACTGGGCATAGCCTCGGCGCACCCGCCGGACCAATCCTTGAAGCCGGTGCAACGCCCAGCGGTCGATTTCCTCCAGCGCCTCATCCGGAACCGTGTCCCGTTTTGGGTCGTAGTCGTACAGGTTGCCGAGCAGGAAGCGGCTTGTGTTCCGGATCTTCCGGTAGGCCTCGATCAGATGAGACAGAATTTCCTGCGAGATTCGGATATCTTCACGAAAATCGGTTGCCGCGATCCAGAGCCGCAGTATTTCGGCCCCGTGTTTCTCAATTACTTCCTGCGGCGCGACCACGTTGCCGGCCGACTTGGACATCTTTTTTCCGGCGCCGTCCACGACGAAGCCGTGGGTCAGGACAGCCTTATAGGGCGGCCGACCCTCCGTCAGCAACGACGTGAGGAGAGCGCTGTGAAACCAGCCGCGATGCTGATCCGAACCTTCGAGATAGAGATCAGCCGGCCAGGATAATTCCGGTCGTATCCTGAGCACCGCCGCGTGGCTGACGCCCGATTCAAACCAGACATCCAGTATATCGTTCTCTTTGGCAAACCGGCCGCTCTTGCATTTCGGGCAGGTCGTTCCCTTCGGCAGAAGTTCCTCGGCCGGTTTTGAAAACCAGATATCGCTCCCGCCTTCGCGTTCCATCCGGCCCGCGACATGATTCACGATGTCGGGTGTGAAGAGAAGTTCTTTGCAGTCGAGGCATGAGAAGGCGACGATCGGCACGCCCCAGGCCCGCTGCCGGGAGATGCACCAGTCCGGGCGGTTTTCGATCATTCCATAGATCCGGTCCCGTCCCCATTTGGGAATCCATTCCACATCGTCGTCGATCGCCTTCAGCGCGCTGTGGCGGAGACCCTTCGTTTCCATCGAGATAAACCATTGCTCCGTCGCGCGAAAGATCACCGGTTTCTTGCACCGCCAGCAGTGGGGATAGGAATGGGTGATGGCTTCTTCCTTGAGCAACATCCCGCGATCTTTAAGCAGTGCGATGATCGGCTTGTTCGCCTCAAACACTTTCTGGCCCGCGAACGGGCCGGTTTCTTGGGTAAATTTCCCATGAGCATCAACTGGAGCATAGACCTCGAGGCCGTAGCGCTGCCCGACTTCGTAGTCCTCCTGGCCGTGGCCGGGGGCGGTATGCACGCAGCCGGTGCCCTGGTCTTTTGTGACGTGCTCTCCCGCGATGACGGGTACAGTGAGATCGAGCCAGGGATGTCGGCAGAGAATCGGCGGATCGGTCATCCTCGATCCCGAGAACTGGGGCCCTATTTCAACGTCCTGAAGCTTCAAGTCGAACGCCTTAAGACAACTCTCGATTAAGTATCCAGCGATGATTAGATTGCCTGCTTTGGTTTTAACCAAATGGTAGTTGAAATTGGGATGAACGCTTATCGCCCTATTCGCCACCAGGGTCCACGGTGTGGTGGTCCAAATCACCACAGCGGTATTGTTATCAATCGGGAAAAGACTTCGGGCATCGACGACCCGAAACTTCACATAGATCGACGGCGAGGTGTGGTCTTCGTATTCCACCTCGGCTTCGGCCAGTGCCGTCTCGTCGTTGGGGCACCAGAGCACCGGTTTCTTCGCACGATAGACCGCGCCGGTTGCGACCACCTTGCCGAATTCACGGACGATGGCGGCCTCGTACGCGGGGTTCATCGTCAAATAGGGACGGTTCCAATCGCCCAGTCCGCCGAGTCGTTTGAATTCCTCCCGCTGAATCGTGATAAATTTATCGGCATAGTCACGGCAGAGGTTACGGATCTCGGTCTGGCTTATTTCCCGTTTCTTCGGCCCAAGATCTTTTAAAACCTGATGCTCGATCGGAAGGCCGTGACAATCCCAGCCCGGGACGTAGGGCGTTAAATAACCCTCCATTGCCTTCGATTTGACCACGAAATCCTTCAGCGTCTTGTTGAGAGCATGGCCGATATGAATCCGCCCATTCGCATACGGCGGGCCGTCGTGAAGAATGTAACGGGGGCGGTCGCGGTTCTGTTCCTGGAGCCGTTCATAAAGCCGGTCCCGATCCCACTGGGCCAGGAGCTGCGGTTCCCTTTGGTTGAGATTGGCCTTCATGGGGAAATCGGTTTTGGGGAGGTTGAGTGTCGGTTTATAGTCCATCTTATTCTTGATCCAAATTCTCTAACTCATCTAAACGTTTAGGATTTTCCGATAGTAACATCCTCGATGGACCTTGTCAAGGAAGCGGGTTGGGTCGAAATTACGACCTGAGAAAAAAAATTGACAAATCGGATCGAACTCATCACAATAGGGCGATTCTAAATACTGGGAGGAATCTATGAGTGACCATGAAAACGTTGAGACCGCGACAGCCGCACAACCCCAATGGACAGAGGAAGGCCGGGCCCTTATGCAAAACGTTCCGTTCATTGTCCGAAAATCGGCCATGCGGAGCGTGGAAGAGTTTGCCAAAAGCCGGAGCATCAGTGTGATCGATCCGTCCGTCATTGCTCAGGCACGGGCGGCCAAGGAACGGGGAGACGTTCCGACCCCGCAGGTTCAGGAAGGGGTTCAGCCCGCGCAGAAACGCCCGGTGGCCCAACAGTATGTCAGCTTTCTGTTCTACCGAGTTGACCCCGCCTGGCGACGGCTGCCCCCGTCCGAACGGGAACAGGGGAAGAAGGAATTTGCCAAGGTCGTGGAGGAGTACACCAAGGACCGGAAGCAGTTTATGGTGATGACTTACTCCACGATGGGCACCCGCGCCGATGTGGATTTTATGATGTGGCGGATCGGCTACTCGCTGGAGACCATGCAGGAGTTCACGGCCAAACTGTTCGCCACAAAACTGGGCCACTACCTGACCACGCCGTATTCGTATTTTTCCATTACCAAGCGGTCCGTCTACGTGGACAAGATCAATCCGGAGCATGAGGAACAGCGGCTTCGGGTTATTCCCGGCAAGGCCCAGTATCTTTTTATGTATCCGTTTGTAAAGACCCCCGAGTGGTACCTTCTGACCAAACATACCCGGCAGGGGATGATGGACGAGCATATCATTGTCGGGAACAAGTATCCCTCGGTCAAGTTGAACACGACGTATTCGTTCGGGCTGGACGATCAGGAATTTTCGCTTGCGTTTGAGACGGATAAGCCGGAAGACTTCGTCAATCTGCTGATGGATCTTCGCGAAACCCAGGGGAGGCTCTATACCCAGCGGGACACGCCGATTTTCACCTGCGTCAACCGGGGTCTGAAAGAGACGCTGGATCTGCTCGGGGGATAGTCGACCGTTTCGTTAACTCTTCCCCATCATCCATTTCACAGCGGCGTAGCTCAGTGGTAGAGCAGGAGAATCATAATCTCTTGGCCGGGGGTTCAAGTCCCTCCGCCGCTACCAGTTTCATGCTTGGCCGGGCGCCCGTTGTTCTTTTTGGGCCGTCAGATATTTGAACGCCCGCTCGGCCGCTTCGTTTCCCTGGCGAATGCAGTCCGGAACGCCCACGCCACGGTAGGCGGCGCCCGCGAGGAACAGACCCGGGAGACGAGTCAGTCGGTCGTCAATCCCGGCCAGTCGGTCGAGATGACCGACCGGATATTGCGGATTGGCTTTTTCCCACCGATAGACGCGGCTTAAAATCGGCTCCTCCGTGATCTTCATAATCGCGCGGAGATCATCACGTACACGGTTCACAATATCCTTGTCGGACAGGCTCACAACATCTTCCCTGCCGGCCCCGCCCACAAAGCAGCGGAGCAGCACCCGATCTTCCGGCGCGCGATGAGGAAATTTCGTCGAGGTCCAGGTGCAGGCCATGATGCTCCGTCCTTCGCGCCGCGGTACGACGAAACCGAATCCGTTCAGCGGATGTCGGAATTGATCTTTGCGATAGGCCAGCGAGACGGTTGCGGTCGAGACGTACGGGATCTCACGAAGCGCCCGGACGAGCGTGGCGTCGGTCTCGGCCAGGAGGTCGGCCGCGACATAAGCGGGGGAGGCGGCGATGACGGCATCGGCCGTGATCGAGCTTCCGTCCTTCAATCGGACATGATAGACCGAAAGCCCGGCCTTCCAATGGATGCGTTCCACCTCCGTCCCGATGATCAGAGCGCTCGGATCCAGTCGTGAGACGAGGGCCGTCACCAGTTCCGAAAGTCCGCCCTTGAGTGTCATAAACATCGTCGTTGGAACGGCTCCGGGCGAAGGCCCTTGACCGGATGACGTCCGCTTGCGCATCTCGCGTCTTCGCGCGAGCATCCCGCGGATCAGGCTGCCGTGCCGTTGCTCGAGTTCCATGAACTGCGGGAAGGTGGCGGCCAGGCTCATCTGCTCGGCGTCACCGGCATAAATCCCGGCGAGGAGCGGCTCGGCCAGTCGCTCGACCGCTTCCTGTCCCAATCGTCGTCGGACAAAGCCGGCCAGGCTTTCATCCGACGTCTCACGTTTTTTAGGGATAATCCAGTCCATCCCCATTCGTAACTTCCCGAGCGGGGAGAAAAGCGGGGTTTGGAGCAAGGGCCCGAAGCGCGTCGGCACAAGGAGCATGAGCCCTTCCGGAAGGGCGACAAGCCGGCCGTTCTGAAGGATGTACGTGGCGGTCTGTTCGCGGTTAGTCCCGGTCAGCCGGTCTTTTAGGCCCAACGTCAGGCATAATTCCAACGCCCAGGGTTTCTGCGAGATGAAGGAGTCCGGTCCGCCTTCGATCACAAAACCATGGTCCGTGTCGGTGAGAATCTTTCCGCCCAGACGGGGCTGGCTTTCGATGAGTGTGAAGGAAACCGGCGATTGATTTTTACGCGCCAGTTCTTGAAGGGTGTAGGCCGCGGCCAGGCCGGTGATCCCGCCGCCGACGATGATGACTTTTTTATGAACCGACATCATGGTAGTTGTGACATCAGCGGGTCCTGTCCTGCGGCAGCCCCATCCGTCCTCACTCCGTTCAACTTACTGTCGGGGTTTGTCGAGCCCCACCCAGTGGGGTTTTCCCGT
>CAKKOZ010000149.1:0-11727 GCA_919901335.1 Nitrospiria bacterium
GTCGGTGCCACGGGGTCGTGGCCTTCCCGATCGCGGACTGTTTCCGTTGCCATTCCCGACCAAAATAGGGGCCATTACCCGGCGATGGAAAACACGATCGGATAGGTGATCGTTACATCCCCGGCCGGGACGGGGGGGAACTTCCATTGCAGAACCCGCTTGAGGAGCGCTTCTTCAAACGGGGGATGGTTCATCGAACTTTCGACCACCCGGCCGTCGATGACGTCGCCGGCGGCGGTAATGACAAAGTCGACCGTCACCGTGCCGCGAAGCGTCGGGTTTTCCCGAAGGGCCTTATTGTACAGGAAACTGATCCCGCCTTTATACGAGTCCACGACCTGGGCAACGGACTCGTAGGTCCTCGGGCTCTTTCCATCCTCAAAGCCTTTGATCTGGAACGGGCTTTCCACCGCCGTGGTCTTGCGTGCGGCGAGGGGTGAGCGGCCGACATCCTTCGGAAAGTCTCCAATCATCGGATTGATCCCACCGCTTCCGGCCATGACGGACCCTCCTCCGGAGGATTTTGACTTTTGGATCGATTTCTCCAACTGGGCCACGATGTCGTCGATTCCGCCGCTTGCGGAGGGAGACGTTTGAAGGGCTGCGCCGGACGCCGCCTTGGGCGCTTGTGAAAGTCCCTTGATCTCCGAAAAAACCTTTTTCAACTTTTGATCCGGGACGCTCTCCGCTTCGCTTTTGTGTTCCGACTGTTTTAAAAGTTTAAGAAGGCCGCTGTTCATCGCCACCTCCATGTTCTTTTTCCGCTGGGCCTCCTGCTGGGCCCGTACCTCTTCCGGGCTGGGACCTTCCTGCTTGGCCACTTCCTGAGCCTTCTCTTTGGACGACTCCGGTTTGAGTTCCTCTTTTTCCTCTTCCTTGGCTTTTTCCCCGACCTTCGGCTCCTCCTTCTTGGCTTGCGTAACAAGGGGCGGCAGGGGTTTTGACGCCTCAATAATCAGCTTGGCGATGCGCGGAGAGAGCTGGGTATAATCCTGTCGCTCGGGTGTTTTGACCGAGACCAGATTGATGACCAGGGCCACCGCACCGTAAAGTAGAATGCAAATCCAGGCGATGCGTTTGAAATTTTGATCGCTGTCTTGAAATTCCAAGGTTACGCTCTTTATGTAGACTCTTTCTGAATCACCGCAAGGTCGATCTGTCCGAACTCGGCCTGACTGCACGTGTACATCACTTTTTCCAAAAGCCGAAACGGGATATGCTTGTCTCCCAGGATCGTTACGCGGCCCTCGAAGGGTTTACCGGCGCTGAGACCTGCAAAATACTTTGCCTTCTGGGCCGCGTAGTCCATCTCTTTTTTAAGGGCCGGGATCAGGAGGTCTTCTTCTTTCATCACCGGCCCGACCTCGGCCACCTTGACCCCGTCCAGGAGAATATCCGACTGCGTGATCATGACGGTCAAGGTCGTGTGCGGCGTCAGTTGGGCCAGGGATTCCGGCAGCTTCATCCGTTCGGCGGAAGGAATGGCCGAGGCCTCCCCCGCGAAATTATAGAGCAGGAAGAGCACCAGGTTCGTGAACAGGTCCACAAGCGATGTCAGGGTCAAGACCGTCGAAACGGTCATGACCCCTTTTCTTCGCTCCGAGAACACCGACCGGTGTCGGATAGGAGATCTTCTCATTGGACCTCTCCCAGCGAGATATTCGGAAACAACCAATAGCTGGTCTTGTTCCCGTCGGTGACCCCGAAGGCGACCCGCGCCGCGTCCATGACCTGCACCAGCACATCATACGGGATATCGGGCTTGCTCAAAATGATCGCGTTGTCCACTCCCGGAAACCGGGCCTTGATCTGCTGAAGAACGGCCGAAAGGGTCTGGAGGTCCTGTCCGGTTGACGTCGGCTGGACGAGGCTGATGATCTTCGTCCCGTTGGCCACGACCAGGCCCTTCTCGGTGATCGAAATCGTCAGCACCAGCTGTTCCTCCGGTGAAGGCAGTTGGCTCATCAATTCGGCCGAGGCGGGCGGAGGCAGATAGATCTCCAGAACGGCCAGACGCGTGAACACGGCCGTGATGAGCAGGAACGGTGCCAGCACCACCAAAATATTCATATACGGGGCAAGATCAATATCCGTGGATTCCATCTTCCTAACTTGACTTCGGGACCGCGGCAACATGGCCTGGGCTCCTTTCCGGGGTCACCCCCGTCGGGCGACTCGTGAAAAAGTTGGTCAATTTCGTTGAGTATTGATCCAGGGAATCAATAATCTTCGTTGTTCGGGATTGGAGAAACGCATAAAACAGAATCAACGGGACGGCCACCATCAACCCGAAGGCCGTCATGTTCAAGGCGACCGAGATGCCGCGGGCCAAGAGCACCGCCTTTTGCGAAGGATCGGCCGCGGAGACGGCCGCAAAGGCCCCGATCACCCCGATGATCGTTCCCAGGAGGCCGAGCAAGGTGGCCACGTTCGCCAGAATCGGCAGATAGGCCGTCCGGCGCTCCAGCGGAGGAAGGATTTCGAGCATGGCCTCCTCCATCGAACGCTGAACCGGCTCGCGTTCGGGCGCGGGCTTGGCCGCCCTTAGGCCCGCCAACAGTACATAATGGATCGGCCTTTGGCTGGACTGGCAGAGCTTGATGGCATCATTAATCCGTTGATCCGTCAGCGCAGCCTGGATCTGTTTCCATAGCGACTCCGCGTCGGCCGAGGCGCGGGTGATGTATAACATCCGTTCAATCACGATGGCCGTTCCGAGCGCGGCCACCAAGAGAACGGGATACATGAAAAACCCGCCCTCAATAAAAAAATTCCCGATCAGATTAAAAATATCCATTCCGCCTCCTTTTTTTTAGGGCGCCTGACGCGCCCTTTCCATCTGTATTTCCCGGCTGAAGGTGTCTTTGTCCAGCGGGGTATAGATCTCCCCCAGGGACCCTCCCGGACTCTCCCCTTCGTCCAATAACAACGGGTCCGGGTCCTTCCAGGGCAGTGAATAGCTTAACCGGGGCCGCTCGACGGTACCGACGATCTCGGCCTCCAGAAGTTTCAACGGCCCCAGGACGTCTTTTAAGTTTCCCGTGATCTCGGTTTCCTTCAATTGAAATGCCCCCCGGTCCTTCCGCGGCGTCGGATCGGAGTTCTGGGCATGGATCGGCCCGGTGATGCCGATCGACCCGGCCGCAACGATGCCGATCATGACGATCTTAATGTGAGGGCTGATCCACCGCATGTCCCGTCCCGCGCGCCGTTCGTTGTTCCAGATCCGTGATCCAGACATCCACGGCCGGATCCGGACCGGCCCGTTTTTGGTACTCCCGATAGCAACGCATCGCTTCCAGGGGGCGATCCAGGTAGAGGTCGTACAGAACGCCCAGGTTGTAGTAGGCCGTTGAAAAATCAGGATTGAGCGTGATCGCTTTTCGGTAGGCCTCCTCCGCCTTCTTGAATGCTCCGTGCTCGCGATACGCGATGGCCAGGTTGTTATACAATTCGGAGGATGCGAACCGTCCGGAGGACGCCGACTCGGCCAGCGAGATCGCCATCGCATACTCCGTGACGGCTTCGTCCGGCATGCCACGCCGTCGGAAAAGGACGCCCAGGGCGTTGTGAGGCTCAACGCGATCCGGATTCGACAGGACCAACGACTCAAAAACCCGCCGGGCGTTTTCGAGCTGGCCCAGGTCAAAATAGGAGAGCCCTTGTCGATAACCGGAATGGAACTCCATCAGGGCAGGGGAATTTGAGGTCAGCCCCCGATGGAGGATCTCGTCCCGTTCCCGCTTGCGGTATCGCGCCGGCATGAGCCGCGCCAGATCATCGTAGCTCTGCCTGATCCACGAATCGTACAGCCCCAATTGTTGCGCGCGATGGACGTTGCTTTCATACGCCGCGATGGCTTTTTCTTCAAAGGGGTACGCCTGCTCCTCCAGAAGAAAATTATATTGGTCCCGTTGTTGCGGGGTCAAATTCTGCGGGCGTTCCGACTCCAGGAGCGCCGTTCGAAATTTTTCAAACACCGTCCCGATCTTTTGGGTGGCGGCCGTCGTGACCTCGGCCGCGTTGAAGTCGGCCGCCTGGACGTACGCTTCCAGCGCCTCTTTCAACAGTTTCCTTTTCCGCGCCAGGTTTTTCTTGAGCGGCGAAATCAATTTTACATCGTCGAATTGGGTTACGAGTTCATCCGCCTTCAGAAGATGGGCCCGGGCCACGTAGTATCCGGCCGGCGATGCAGCCGCGACGCCCGGGCCATACCGGTCAATGAGCGTCTGAAAAATCGGAAGGGCTTCCTGCCGTCGGCCCTGCTGCAGTTTGGCCCAGGCCAGTTTAAACGTCGTTTCCACGACCTGTTGATACTCGCCCGGGTATTGGTCCAGGTAGACCCCGAAGATCGTCCCGGCCTTTGCCCAATCACTTAGTTGTTCGTAGAGACGGCCCGCCGCCAATAACATCTCCCCGCTCGTTTTGCGATCCGGGCTCGATTTGACCGCCGACTCGTATTCTTGCGCCGCTTCCTGCAAGCGCCCGTTGCGCTCATGGATCTTGGCCACTTGAATCGCGGCGTGGGTTCCGTAGCTGGACGACGGATAGTCTTGCAGCAAGGCTGCGAAGGCTTGAATCGCCCCGGCCTGATCATCGCGAGACAGGGCAATGCCGCCGGCATCAAACAGCGCCACCGGCGCCACCTCGCTTCCCGGCACCTCCGCCTGAACGTCCATAAAACCGGCCTGCGCCTCTTGAAGTTTTCCGGCCGCCTTCAGACCTTCGGCCCGCTTGTACAGTGCGGACGCCCACAGCCGCTTCAGCTCTTCCCGTTCCTGATTCTCGGCCGAGGCCTCACCCTGCGCCAATTTTCGGTAGAGGGCCGCGGCCCGCTCGTACGCCCGCTCCTCAAAATGGTGATCCGCCAGAAGCCGCTCCGGACGATAGGTCAGGTCTCCTTTCGATGGAGTCTGGATCGTCCGGATATTTTCCAACCAGGTCTGCGCCTCCTGAACCTTCCCGTCCGTTAGGAGATTCCGCTCCACCTGCAGCAATGCCTCCGGTACCTTCCGGCTCAACGCGTGGTCCGGGTAGCGCTGCAGCAGGATCTGAAACAGCGGCAGCGCTTCATCGAACGCATGGCGGAGCAGGGCCACGCCGGCCCCATCATACAGCGCCACGGGCGCCACGTCGCTTCCCGGCACCTCGGCCTGAACCCGGATGAATTCGGTCTGCGCCTCCCGCAGTTTCCCTGCGTTATTTAAGGTTTCGGCCTGTTTGTACAGCGAGGAGGCCCATAAACGTTTTAGCTCTTCATCGTCTTCCGGCCTTCCTCCGGTCCGTGCCAGCCGCCGGTAGCCCGTCGCGGCCTCCTCGTATTTTCCCTCTTCAAAATACGTCCGGGCGATCAGCCGTTGGGCCTTCCGCGAGGCGTTGTCCGTCGGGAGGCCGGCTTTCACAATCACCTCGGCCAGGGAACGGGCGGCCGGGACGTCTCCCAATCGAGCATAGGTCTCGGCCCCTTTCCAGAGGACGTCGGTCACGCGGGGATCGTTCGGAAAGGCCTCCGCAAACTGCCTGCAATTCCGGGCCAGCCGCCGGGCCGGCGGGCCGGACGCGGCATCCGGACCGTCCCGACTCATGATCTTGTCCAGCATCGTAATGGCGGCATATCCCGATTCGGCGCTGTCGGGGTGGAGGGGATAATCATAGGCGGTCCGTTCGTACTCGTCCACGGCCTCCGAATCACGCTTAAGTTCGTACAGGCCTTCGGCCAGAAGGAAATTCATCCTCGACGCGTCCGGCTCTTTCGGAAAAGCCTTCAGGTATCGCCGGTACCAGGCAAGCGCCCGTTCATAATCCTGGGGCCGACGGGTCTGCTGCGCCTCCGAGTGGTAAAACAGGGCCAGTTGGCCGACCAGTTTCCGGTGGAGGGGGCGGGCCTTCCCCTGGCTGACGGCCGAAGCCCGTTGGTGCCAGAGACTCTCTTCACCAAAACGATCGAAGAAATTCATCCGGGCCTGGTTGGCCAGATCCACCCATTTCAACCGTTGATAGGCCTCGACGATCTCCATCTGCACCCTCGGGGCGTCTTCGTGAAGTGGATAGGCCTTGATAAAGGACTCGTAGGCCCCGACGGCATCCTGCACCCGCGTCTGGGCCATGTACAGATCGCCCAATATCCGGTAGACGAGATCTTCATAATTCCGGTGACCCGTCTTCTCAAAATAATCCTGAATCTTTGTCGGGGGCCCGAGGTGCGAGAAAGCGGAGGCCATGCCGCGGATGATCTCCAGAACCTCATCCCATTCGGTGGCCGACGGGGTTTGCAGATCGAGCGGCGGCGGGCCGTTGTCCCTTATGACGCGCTTTCGGTCCGCCAAACGGACAAACGTCGCGACCGCTTTCTCATACTCCTGAAGGGAGAAGTGGGCCCAGCCGAGTTTGTACATCGCCTGATCCGCCAGATCGGCATCCGTTGCGTTGATCACTTCTTCATAAGCGGCTTGTGCCCGCCGGTACTGGTGCAAATCATAATACGCTTCGGCCAGCCTGAAGACCGCTTCAGGGTAGAACGGGCTGTTCGGGTAACGGTCCGCCAGTTGCTGCAGAGCAGACAGGACCTGTTCCATCCGACCTTCGTCATCATAAACGTGGGCGAGCTGGTATAATACCCGATCATTCTCGGGTCGGTCCGGATAGAGAACCCGCAGTCTTTCATACATCGCGCGGGAACGGGTGTGGTCGATGGGTCCGACGTGTTGTTTGTACTGCTGGAACTGCCGACGGTGCCTCCGATCTTCGAGCATGAGGTACAGATCGGCCAGGCGATGCATCGCCTCGGCCTTCCGATCGCTTTTTTCTCCGGGATCGTCGAACCGACGGTCGGGTTGCGGGTTCACCTCGTCTAAGATGGAGTCCTGGGCCATGGGAGCCGATTGATCCTCCATCACCTCGCTCACAACGGCTTTGATCCTCCAGTCCTCTACGATTTCGAGATGACGGCACCCGTTCAGACCGATCAAAAATACCGCGGCGGCCACCCTGCCGGCCGTTTTCAAGGCACCCCCAAAACCATCCGGATTTTTTTCAAGGCGCCGTTCCATAGTAGTCCTGCATTAAAATTGTGTTCTTTACAATCCCCGTATTGGCCCGGGCGACCCTATCGTCGATCGTGTCCATTTCGCTTGAGATCTGATCGGTCACGGCGGTTTGGAACAACGCATCCAACTCCCGTTTTATTTTTTGCATCCGGACCGGCATCGGCTCTCCGTCCGGCTCAGTGCCCGGACCGGCGGCCGTCCCGTCCCGTCCCTGGGTCTGCCGGTCTTGTCGACGGATCTGATCGTCCAGTCGCGACCAATCCATGTAGGCCTCCATCAGTTCCTGTAAACCGGGCTGGTTCTCCAGGTTCAGTTCCGAGACAACGGACGGCCATCCTTTTTCCGGATTCGCGTCTTGCACCCTCCGGATCAGTTTCTTGAGGTGCTCTTTTCGTTCCGCATAGACCCGTATCGCGTTTTGGTAACTTTCCACTGCCTTCCGATGGGCGCTCAGTTTCGAGAAACAGTGTCCGACAAGGAGACGGGCTTCCAGGGCATACGGATGGACGGGAAACAGGTCGGCCAGATCCCTTAAAACCGCGATGGCCTGAACGCAATCCTTCATCCCGACATAGGCTTTTCCGATTCCGAATCGGGCCCGGGGCCGATACCGGCTCTGGGCGGAAACCGATCTGAGGGCGTCCAGGGCCTCCGGATACCGCCTCTGATCGATCCAAAAAAATCCCAGGGTCACACGCGTCTGGTTGATCAATTCCTGGAGGACCGGATCCGCACCGGGATTCAAGGCGATGAGTTTCTGAAACGGCGGCGGGGTTGAAGACCGGGCGTCCCCCAGACCGAGGTGGGCAAGACCGCTTGAATAGAGGGAAAAGGGATAGAAATCATTTCCCTTGCCGACCTTCGTGAGCCACTCGATCGCTTTTGAATATTCCTTCCGGTAGAGATAACTGTTTCCGGCCAGGTAGGTCGCCTCAATCCGCAGCGGCCCTTCGCTCTTTTCCGGAATTTTAAGAAACGCCTCCAAGGCCTGCGGGTAGTCCCTTCCCCGATAGTACATTTTCCCCAATCGAAACCAGGCCTCGGCCGCGATCGGCTCGCGACGGGTCCGGATCGCGATATCCCGCAGGGTCTGCTCCGCCTGAGCGACCAGATTTTCCCGAAGAAAATAGTCGGCCAGCCGCAGCCGCATTTCATCGGTTGGAAGACGATCGGTCCCCTCGCCGTCGGCCGCAGGGCCGACCGCCGGCGCCGGGCGTTTCATCCATGCCGCGATCTCTTGCAGGTCCGCCTCGGAACTTCCGGAGGCCCGGCCCGATGCCGGCAGCGACGAAAGATCGGAACCGATCGCTCCGGATTGGTCCAGGCGCAGGACGTCCATCTTGATCAGCGAAAGCTGCGACTCAATCCGGATGAGCGGGTCTTCAGAGGGCGCCGCGGCGGCCGGCGACACGAGGAGCAGAAGACCGACGAAGAGAGCGAAGACGCGTCCTGTGATGCGTGATCGGACATTAAAAAAAGGATTTCGGATTTTCATTGGCAGACGACTCAGGCCGTTTTGGCTCCCCTGCCCACCCCGATGTACCGAAAACCGGCCCGGCTCATGCGCGGTTCATCGTAGACATTCCGAAGATCAATGAAGACGGGCTGGCGAAGCGACTGACGGAGACGGTCCAGGTCGAGGTTGCGGAATTCATTCCATTCGGTCAACAGGATCACGGCGTCGGCATCGCGCGCCGTATCATAGGCATCATTGCAATAGGCGACGTCCCCCAGAATTTTCCGGGCCTCGGCCATCGCCGCCGGATCGGTGGCCCGGATCTTCGCGCCCGACTTCATCAAGGCCCGAATAATCTCGATCGCCGGGGAGTCCCGTATATCGTCCGTATTCGGCTTGAAGGCCAATCCGAGAACGCCCAGGGTTTTGCCTTCCAAACTGCCCAGCGCCTGAAGAATTTTTTCAACCATCACGGATCGCTGCTTCGCATTCACCCGGATCACCGCATTGAGCAGATCCAGATCACAACCCGCCTCCCGGGCGATCTGGGCCAGAGCGATCGTATCCTTGGGCAGACAGGACCCCCCGTATCCGGGTCCCGGATGGAGAAATTTCGGGCCGATCCGGCCGTCCAGCCCCATTCCCCTGGCCACCAGATGAACATCCGCCCCGACCTTTTCACAGAGATTCGCCATTTCATTGATAAAGGATATCTTGGTCGCCAGAAAAGCATTCGAGGCGTACTTGATCAGTTCGGCCGTCGCGACGTCCGTCACGATAAAGGGGGTTTCGATCAGGTAAAGCGGCCGGTAGAGATCCTTCATGATTGCCACCGCCTGCGGACTGCCGGTTCCGATCACCACGCGGTTGGGCCTCAAGAAATCCTCGATCGCCGCACCCTCGCGCAGAAATTCGGGGTTCGACACGATATCAAAATCCACCTGTTCTTTGAGATTTTTCCCAATAATCTTTCTCAGCCGCTCACCCGTTCCCACCGGGACGGTGCTTTTCGTGACGATGACTTTGTAGCCGTCGAGATGCCGTGCGATCGTCTCGGCCACGGCCTCGACATAAGCCAGATTGGCCGATCCATCCCCCCGCGGAGGCGTTCCAACCGCGATAAAAACGGCCAGCGCTCCCCGGATGGCGCTTGCGATATCCGTGGTGAACTGGAGCCGGCCGACGGCTCTATTCTTGCCGACCAGCTCGCCCAGGCCCGGTTCGTAAATCGGGATCCGGCCATTTTGAAGCGCCGCAATCTTGTCCTGATCTTTATCCACGCAGGTGACATGGACCCCAAACTCGGCGAAACAGGCGCCGGTAACCAGACCCACGTATCCGGTGCCGATGACCGCGATATTCATACCACCTCGATTTTTTTATGTTTGGCTAAAAGGCTGTTAAAATATATCAGAAAGATTCCCCTCCTGGCAAGGAACGCTTGCCTCGGGACTTCAGAGCGTCTATACTTTATTCTCTTAATAACGGGTGTCCTCATGACGGATCCAAAACCGGGTTGCCTTTACATTGTCAGCACGCCCATCGGCCACCTGGACGATATCACATTGCGCGCGTTGCGCATTCTAAAAGAAGTCTCGGTCGTGGCCGCCGAGGATACCCGCCATACCCGGACGCTGTTTAATCACTACCAGATTCAGACCCCGCTGACCAGCTACCACGACCATAACAAGGAAGAAAAGACCGAAATTCTGCTTCAACGACTCAAAGAGGGTCAATCCATGGCCCTGGTCGCGGATGCCGGCACGCCGGGAATATCGGACCCGGGATACTATCTCATCAATCGCTGCATCCAGGCCGGAATTCCTCTTTCACCGATTCCAGGCGCATCCGCTTTTCTTGCCGCGTTGGCCGTATCGGGTTTACCCACGGATGCCTTTTTGTTCGAAGGGTTCCTTCCGAAGAAACGGATCGGGCGGCTCAAACATCTCCTCGCGCTGAAGGAAGAACCCCGGACCATTATCCTGTACGAATCTCCCCATCGTCTCGTTCGCTGTCTCCACGACCTGCACGAGGCCTGGGGAGACCGCCGCGCCGTGGTGGCCCGCGAAATCACGAAGATGTTTGAAGAGATCGTCCGGGGAAAGCTTTCCCTGGTCATTGCAACGATGGAGGGCCGGTCCATCCGCGGCGAGATCACCCTGGTGATCGAAGGCAACCGGTCGATCTCCTCGATGTGGTGAACCCTTCAGCTCGCGCGGTCAGTTTTTCTTCTGGATCAACACCCGAAAGTAATGATCCATTTTCTCTTGTTTGAGAATGGTATGCCCGTCTTCCGAAACGCTGCGCGGCACATTACGGATGGGTTCACCGTCATCCACCATCACCGACAGAATCTGCCCGACCGCCATGGTTTCCAATTTCAGCTTCGTTTTAACATAGTTATACGGACACACCACACCCCGAAGATCCAGTTCGGCATCGGTCACGGTTTTTGCGACATCAGACATCGTCAGGGCATCCCGTCAGTGCGGTTTTGATCTCTTCAACAATCCGGTCGGCGGCCTGGGCGGGATCGTTCGCTTCGCGGATGGGACGACCCACGACAATATAATCCGCGCCGTCGAGCATCGCCTGGCGCGGCGTGGCGATCCGAGTCTGATCATCGTTGGCCACCGCCGCCCATTTTGGGCGGACCCCCGGCACCACCGCGATCAAGTCCCGGCCGATCCGCTCTTTGATCGGCCGCACCTCGGCTCCCGAGCAAACCACCCCCGCGCAGCCCGCATCCATCGCCAGCCGGGCTTGAAGAAGGACCAGGCCGAGCATGTCGAGGTTTTCATCCATCCCGACGTCCCTCATATCCTGCCGGCTTGAACTGGTCAGGACCGTAACGGCCAGAACCCTCGTGTCCTTCCAAATCGGGTTGACAACCGTTTGGAGCATCCCTTTTCCCCCGGAGGCATGCACCGTGACGAATCGGACATGATGGGCCGCCGCGGCCTTTACGGCCGCTCGAACCGTCTCCGGAATATCGTGAAATTTCAAGTCAAGAAAGATGCCGCAGCGGCTGCTTTCTGAAATCGCCGTGATGGCTTCGGGACCCGCCGCCACGAAAAGCTCCAGACCCACCTTAAACAATCCGACGTGGTCTTTAAGGGCCGCGACCGCCTTGTTTGCTTCTTTAAAGCCGGGATAGTCGAGGGCAAAAATCAAACGGTCTTTTGCGGACAGGGAGGGATCTTGTTGGAGGAAAGGTTTCAATGC
>CAKKOZ010000149.1:11827-17306 GCA_919901335.1 Nitrospiria bacterium
TGCCGGGGGAGAGGGTTGACCACGCAACCGTGCCAAAGGCACGGAATGCAATCCTCGGCCCGCAAGGCCATCCGATCGGGGACAACCCGACCGATGGTATGACACGTATATCACTGGTGCCGGGGGAGAGGGTTGAACTCTCATGAGGTTGCCCTCGACGGATTTTGAGTCCGTTGCGTCTGCCATTCCGCCACCCCGGCGGGTGACCCGTGATTAGATGCTCGATGAAAGACGCGGGGGGTGAAAAGGCTTTTTCCGCTATCATCTATCATCCGGAACCTCGTCCTTAATCTTTGGAAATGCCGACATCGGCCAGATACGCCACAATCGCTTTTGTCACGTTCACCATGTAGGAAAGGTCCAATGTTTCCAACGTATCGCCGGGTTGGTGATACGCGGGATTCCGGAAGTCCGCCGTATCCGTCATCATCAGCGCCGGATAGCCGGCATCCCAAAACGGCGAATGATCGCTCCGGCGCGTATCCGGAAAGCCGTGCCCGGCATCCGGAACGAGCAGACTGACCAGGGGAAGATCCGGAACATAACGGCGCGCCGTCTTCTCAAATCCCTCTTTCAACGCCGCGGCCTCCGGATTACCCACAACGCCCAGAAAATTTCCGGTGTCCGGAACGGCAACCGGAAGACCCCTCAGGGGTTTCTGTGAACGGGGCTGCCGGCTGGCATAGCCGACACATTCCAGAACGATGACCCCCTGAATGCGGGTACCGGCCCGCCCGGCCTTGATGGCGTAAAGCGTGCTGCCGAGACAGTGCTGCTCTTCCTGGGAAAAGCCGATGAAGACCAAGGGAACCGACAGAGGCAGCCCACTGAGTAACCGCGCCGCCTCGAGCATCACGGCAACGCCGCTGGCATTGTCGTCCGCTCCCGGACTGTTGCTGACGGTATCATAGTGAGCCCCCAGAATCAAGGGGGGCCGGCGCCGAGGATATCCCCCCGAACCATCCCGAATGGATCCAACGATGTTCCGGTTTCGATGACCGAAGGCTTCGAACCAATGGTTGCGAATCGCAAGACCGGCCGCACGGAACTGCCCCGTCATATAGTCGCCCGCCGCCTCCAAGGCCTCCGGCGCCGTTCCATGATGACGGACTCCGATGATCCGTTTGAGATGCTCCATGAGTCGGGCTTCGGTGATTTGGGAGAGCAGGTTTAAGATGATCCGCTCCGGATGACTGCCTGGGTCAAGAGACCTTGGCCGAACGGTAGGCATCCGCAACGCTCCAGATCAGAAAACTCAACAGGACAACAAGAAGGCCGAGAGCCCTCCCGATCCCCGACGTGTCCCCCGCCATCAGGTCATCCACCGAAATCAGCTCCGTCGCAACTCCGCCCAGCACCCCGGAGCCGACAAGAAAACCGCCGCCCTTCAACCAGTGACGGTTATAAAACTGGCCGAGGCCGGGGATGAGCGCCGAAAGGAAGGCCGCCACCGCCGGTCGCCTCACAGATCCGCCTCCGATCGGCCCATCAGCGTGTGCATGACGAACTGCGCGATTTTCTCACGGTCGGCCTCGTTGATCTTTTTAAATTGAATCCCCATCCCGGGAGAAAAACCCTTCGGATCAAACTCCGGACGGACCCAGACGACCTGGCCGTCCACGTTCACCGAACCCGACCGGCCCGGCAGGCCGAACGCCAGGCTGACGGCCGTTCCGGTCGGGAGGGGCGAGACGGTATCGATGAACAGCCCGCCTCCGCCCATGATGGCCGTGAAGGCCTCCTTCATCCCCTTCTGGGGATCCTTGTACCGGATCCGAATCGAAACGGGAGCCCGCGGGTAGTTCCGTTTTTTCGGAGGGGAGGCTTTGGGGAGGGCCGCCATGATTTTTACCTCTTGAATTGCGCCCGTCGAGCGATCAGGTAGATGAGAAACGGCAGCAAAAGAACAATAAAAATCGTTCGAATTTTTCCGTAGCCGTGAAGGATAAAACCCGCGGCCGCGCTCGTCAAAACATCGGCGGTATAAAAAATCCCCAGGTAAACGGCCCATCGGCGGAGACCGAGAAAACCGTATCCCATCGCGAGGTGGAGGACCGGCTGGGCCGATAGAACGATCACGGCCGCGGCGCCGGACGTCTCGATGCTGAAAAATTTGGGCGTGTACTGCCAGCCGGTCGCGATGATGTTGTAGAGCTCAACGGGAGCGCTCAGCAGGAACAGCACTCCGAAGATCGTGATGTCCAGCGGTCTTTTCCGCGAGGGTCCATCCGCGTTTTGCACGGAGCCTTCTCCGGTCATGCCGTGATCTCGGTGCCGATTCCCTTGTCCGTGAAGATCTCAAGCAGCAGGGCGTGCGGCATGCGGCCGTCAATGACGTGGGCCTTGGTCACGCCCCCCTCGACCGCCGCCAGCGCGGCTTTGACCTTCGGAAGCATGCCCTCTTTGATCACGTCCTGTTTGATCAGCCGGGCCGCGTCCTTCCTGGACAGCGTCGGAAGCAGTTTCCCATGCTCGTCCATGATTCCCTTCACATCCGTCAGGAGCAGGAGCTTTTCGGCCTTGAGAGAAGCCGCCACGGCCCCCGCGACCCAGTCGGCGTTGATGTTGTAGGTCCGCCCTTCGGGATCGGCGCCGATGGGCGCGATGACCGGAATGAACCGATCCTGTTCGAGATTCCGAATCAGCTCAGGATCAACCGCCTCCACCTCACCGACCAGGCCCATGTCGATCGGCTCATCGCCCCCGGAGGATCCCTCGGCCCCTTTCATTTTTCTGGCCCGGATCAGACCGCCGTCCTTTCCGGTCAGGCCGACGGCCCGACCGCCGTGCCGGTTGATCAAGGTCACGATCTCTTTGTTGATGATCCCGCCCAGGACCATCTCGACGATCTCCATCGTCGCCGCATCCGTCACGCGGACCCCCTTGACGAACGTCGGTTCCCGCCCCAGCCGTTTCATCATGACATTGATCTGGGGGCCGCCGCCGTGAACCACCACGGGGTTGAGGCCGATGTATTTCATCAGGACGACATCCTGGGCAAAGGCGTCTTTGAGCGCCTTCTCCGTCATCGCCTTGCCGCCGTATTTGATCACGACCGTCTTTCCGGAAAAGGCCCGGAGGTACGGCAGCGCTTCGATCAAGACCTTCGCCTTCGCGATTAGCTTATCCATTCCAACCCTCTCTATAAGATGGACCGGCCCAGATCCTCGTTTTTGTGGCGCCGCGGATCGTCGGTACCATGGGTCGCTACGGTCCTTTTGCCTTTTTGGCCCGGGGATGCGCCCGGTCGTAAACCTCCATCAACTTATCCATCGTGACATGCGTATACCGCTGCGTGGTCGAGAGCTGCGCATGCCCCAGCAATTCCTGGATCACCCGGAGATCCGCGCCGCCGTCCAACAGGTGCGTCGCGAAGCTGTGGCGAAGCGCGTGCGGCGTGACGCGCGGAGCCTTGGGAAGCCGCGACGCCGCGCGCGCCACGATTCGGGCCGCCGTACGGCCCGTCAGGCGCTTCCCGAACCGGTTCAGGAAAAGCGGCCGACGTTCCTCGTGATCGCGCCGAAAAGGAACCGCCGCCAGATAGGCTTCGATCGCGGCCAGGGCCTTCGACCCGATCGGAACGATCCGCTCCTTGCGGCCCTTGCCCTGGACCAGAACCAGTCCCTCATTCGGATTTAAGTCATGGACGTCCAGCGTCACCAGCTCGCCCAGCCGGATGCCGGTTGAGTAGAACGTCTCGAGGATCGCACGGTTCCGCAGACCGGCCAGGCCTTCGCCGGACGACGCCTCCATCAAGGCAAAAGCGTCGTCCACCGTTAGGAAGACCGGAAGATGATGCTCCTGTTTCGGCGTGGCCACCAGCCGGGCCGGATTGTTTTTTACAACCCCCTCCCGCTGGAGATACTTAAAAAAGGTCCGGAGCACGGCCAGCTTGCGTGCGATCGAAGACTTTTGAACACCCTTCTGCTGAAGATGCGCCAGGTAAGCGCGGATCTTCAGGGGGTCGACCTCGGTCCATTCGGGTTCCTTCGCGGGTTCCTTCGCGGACGGAACTAAAAAGCGCTCAAACTGCTCCAGATCGGACCGATAGTTTCGGACGGTATGCGCCGAACTCCCCCGCTCGACCTGCAGATACTCTATAAAAGATCGTTTTTCAGAGACCACTGCTTTAAGTCCTCGATCGCACGATGTCCGATCGCCTTCCGCTTCATCTGCTTGTCCCGGATCGTCCCCGGGATCGGCGGGAAGAGACCGAAATTGATATTCATCGGCTGGAAATGCCGGGGGCTGCTCCGCGTGAGGTAGGCCAGCAGGCAGCCGTGGGCGGTGGTATCGGGCGGTGAAACCGGCTCCTGTCCTTTCAATAACCGCGCCCCGTTGATCCCGGCGATCAAGCCCATCGCGGCCGATTCAACATACCCCTCGACCCCCACCAGCTGGCCCGCCAGAAAGACGGAGGGCTTTCTTCGAACCTGCAGCGTCTCCTTCAACACAAACGGCGCATTGATGAAGGTATTCCGGTGAAGGCTTCCGTAACGAAAGAACTCGGCCTGGGCCAGGCCCGGGATCATCCGAAACACCCGGCGCTGTTCGGGCCAGGTCATTTTGGTCTGGAAGCCCACGATGTTATAGCAGGAGCCGAACACATCCTCCTGCCGGAGCTGCACCACCGCATACGGCCGTTTCCCGGTGCGCGGATCGACCAGGCCGACCGGCTTCATCGGCCCGAACATCAACGTCTCGCGGCCGCGCTCGGCCATCACCTCGATCGGAACGCAGCCTTCGAAATACGGAATCTTCTCAAACGGTTTTGGGATCACCTTTTCGGCCGAAAGAAGCGCTTCGTAGAATTGATCATACTCCGGCCGCGACATGGGACAATTAACGTAATCGGCGCCCCCCTTGTCGTACCGGGACGCCCGAAACACCTTGTCCATTTCGATGCTCTCGCCATCCATAATCGGCGCGATCGAATCATAGAAATAGAGGTGATCGGCGCGGGTCAGATACCGGAGCGACTCGGCCAGCGTGTCGGAGGTCAGCGGCCCGGTGGCGATCAAGGTCACACCGTCCGACGGCACGTCGGGGATCTCCTCCCGGACGACCTCGATGTTCGGATGATTCTCGATCTCTTGGGTGATCCGCCGGGAGAATTCCTCCCGTTCCACGGCCAGGGCCGAGCCGGCCGGGACGGTCGTTCCATCCGCCGCGCGGATCACGAGCGAGCCCATCAGCCGCATTTCCTCTTTCAATATCCCGGAGGCGTTTAACGGATCGTTCGATCCGAGCGAGTTGCTGCAGACCAGCTCGGCCAGGCTGTCCGTCTTGTGGGCGGGAGTCTGGACCTTCGGCCGCATCTCGTACAGCCGCACCTTGACGCCGCGCCGGGCCGCCTGCCAGGCCGCCTCCGAGCCGGCCAATCCGCCGCCGATGATCGTGAATTCCGGTTGCGCCACGTCTCATTCTCCAAGGTATAGCATTGTAAAAGAATCCAGGGTGAAATACAAGGGAGCGGCGG
>CAKKOZ010000150.1:0-4308 GCA_919901335.1 Nitrospiria bacterium
ATGATTCGCTGGATTCGACGATACGAGGGCTGGTTTGGGGCGGCGGGGGGGATCTGCATCGCGATCGGCCTGTATTTCGGCCTGGCGGCCTCGCCCCCCGATTCCTATCAGGGCGAGGTGGTCCGCATTATGTACGTTCATGTTCCTTTCGCCGGCACCTCGATGACGGCCTACGCCGTACTGACGGTGGCCAGCCTCTGGTACCTCTGGAAACGGGATCCGCTGATCGACAATCTGGCGCATGCCAGCGCCGGGATCGGCGTCTTTTTTACGGCCGGGGCCCTCTACACCGGCTCGATCTGGGGCAAACCGACCTGGAACACTTGGTGGACCTGGGACGCGCGCCTGGTCTCTTTCACGATTCTGCTCTTGATCTTGATCGGCTATCTCATGCTCCGCACCTTCATCGAGGATAAGGAACGGGAGGCGCGCTACGCCGCCGTCATGGCAATCATCGGGGCCGTGGATCTTCCCATTGTTCATTTTTCGGTGGAGTGGTGGCGAACGCTGCACCAGCCGCTTTCGGTCTCCACACGCGGGGTCGCGATCGCCGGCGTCATGCTCTATCCGCTTATCCTCATGTCGGTGGGCTTCTACCTGCTCTTCACTTATATGGTGGGGGTCCGCACCCAGATGCTCTATCTGCAACAGCTTCTGGAGGCCAAAAAGGGCCGATTGCTGGGGGAGGTTCATCTGTGAGCAACGGCCGATGAGAGGGTTTTATCTCCGCTGGGGAGGACTGTTGCTGGTGGGCCTCTGGATCGTGGCCGTCGGCGTGCAATACTATGACCGCGACGTGCGTCCTCTAAGCCTGGAGCAGGTCGCGAGCAACCCTCCCGCCGGATCGGTTCGCATGTTGGGCAGGATCGAGGCCGGAAGCCTTGTGAAAACAGCCGAACCCGCCCAAGCCCTGTTCTCCCTCACCGAAAACGGGCGGCGGATTCCGGTCGTCTACAATGGCAAAGACCCGGACAACCTCCGTGAGCTCAAGACCGTGGTGGTCGTGGGGAGATGGGACGACGTAAACCAGCGATTTTTGGCGAAGAGAATCGACCTCATCCCGAATTACGGCTTTATTACGGCGGCCTATCTGGTCATGGTCCCCATGGCCCTCTTCCTTTTTCTGATGGAACGACGGGTACGGTTGCTGTATAATGAAATGAGGGAATCGAAGGTCTACGAACCGGAGGCCGGCAAACTTGAGTAAGGGAAGAAAGTGGGGCCTGATGCTCAGCATTATCGTGATTGCGGGAGGGTTGTTTTACCTCGGGCTGGGCCAGTTCGGGCAGAACCTGATTTATTTTTTCACGCCTTCCGAAGTCGTGGGATTCACGCCGGATTATTTCGGGAAAAAGATCCGGGTTGGCGGGATGGTCGTAGAGGGCAGTCTACAGGTCGTCCCCAGCACGCTTAAGATGAGCTTCACATTGACGGACGGCACGGCGACCATTCCAGTCGATTTCGAAGGAATCCCGCCCGATCTTTTCAAAGAAGGAACAGGCGCCGTCGTCGAAGGGTATTGGGATCCCCAAAAACGGTTCCACTCCAACATGATCATGGCCAAGCATTCCGAAGATTATATGCCCATCGAAATGAAACAGGCCGGGATCCAGCTTCCCAAGAAGGACCTTCTAAAAACCTTGCGGCAGTAAGATGATCAACGGAAAAGAGTGTTGAATGTTTATTGAGATCGGTCATTTTGCCGTCATTCTGGCCTTGGTTCTATCGGTCATCGGCATCGTCAGTCCCATCCTGGGACTGAGAACCAACCGGCCCGATCTCGTCCGGATCGCACGACAAGCCGTCACGCTTAATTTCTTCCTCGTCTCGATCGGCATGGCCGCCATGATTTATGCCTACCTCACCCATGATTATTCCGTCAAGTATGTCGCGGCGACCTCCAACAGCAAACTTCCGGTATTCTACCAGGTGGCCGCTTTATGGGGAGGCCATGAAGGCTCTCTACTGCTTTGGGTCTGGATCCTGACGGCCTACAGCGCCCTCGTGGTCTGGATCCACTGGCGAACGCAACCCGTCACGATGCCGTATCTGCTGTCGGTCCAGTCTCTGATCATGTTCGGATTCCTCTCGATGATCGTCTTCCTGTCCAATCCGTTCGAACGGATCTTTCCAATTCCCCTGGACGGGAAGGATCTAAATCCGCTACTGCAAGACCCGGCCATGGTGGTTCATCCGCCGATGCTCTATCTGGGATATGTCGGCTTCTCGATCCCGTTTGCCTTCGCGATGGCGGCCCTTTTCTCCGGGCGGCTGGGCGAGGAATGGATCAAGGTCACACAGCGATGGACGCTTTTCGCCTGGATCACCCTGACCGCAGGCATCATGATGGGCGGGTACTGGGCCTATTACGAGCTGGGATGGGGTGGCTACTGGGGATGGGACCCGGTCGAGAACGCCTCGTTCATGCCCTGGCTGGTGGGCACCGCATTCTTGCACTCGGTCATGGTCCAGGAAAAAAGGAAGATGTTCAAGGTCTGGAACCTTTTTCTGATCATCGTGACCTTCTCTCTATCGCTGATCGGGACTTTCCTGGTGCGGAGCGGCGTACTGTCCTCGGTCCATACCTTTGCGACCGACCCCGGACGAGGATTATACATCCTGATTTTTCTTGCCTTCATGTTGGCCTTGGGCTTCGGAACCCTCATTGTTCGATCGGGGAAACTCAAGAGCCAGATCGAGATGGACTCGATCATCTCCAGGGAATCCGCGTTTCTCTTTAATAATCTCTTCTTTCTGGTTGCCGCGGTGACCGTTTTTTTTGGAACCCTCTACCCGCTTCTGGTCGAGACGCTCAAAACAGCCAAGGTCAGCGTCGGCCCCCCGTATTACAACGCGGTCTTCATGCCGGTGGCGCTGGGCCTATTGCTGATGATGGGGATCGGGCCGTCCATCGCCTGGCGCAAGGCCTCCCTTGAAAATTTGAAAAAAAACTTCCTGATTCCGATTCTCATCGCCGTGATCGCAACCGCCGCGGCCTGGTTCATCGGAATCCGTACGGTCTTTGGGTTGGCCGGAGCCCTGACCGTTTCCTTTGTGTCCGCGACAATCGTTCAAGACTTTGCGAAAATTTCGGCGCTCTGGGCCCGGCGTTACGAGATCAACTACGCGCATGCATTTTATCGGGCCTTCACCGACAATCAGCGACACTACGCCGGCATTGTGACCCACATCGGCGTGCTGGTGCTGGTCGTCGGAATCATTGCCTCGACCATCTACCAGGTCGAAAAAGTGCTCCCCATGCGCCCCGGCGATACGATGCAGTTGAAAGAATATACGATCCGGATGGCCGGACTGCAGGAAGTCTCCGGGGCGAACTGGATGGGGCAGGAAGGCCTCTTTGAGGTCTACAAAGGCGACCGCCTGATCACGGTGCTCAGACCCCAGAAGCGGATTTACACCGTATCCCAAACACCCACCACGGAAACGGCCATCTATACCGTCAATCTGGGACATCTCTTCATGACCATGCCCGAGGTCGGACCGGAAAGTGTCAGCGTACGGGCGCTGATCAATCCGCTCGTTCTGCTCGTCTGGATCGGCGGAGGAATTATGGGATTGGGCGTCATCCTCAACATCTTCAGACCGAGAATGAAGGCGACCCCGTGAAAACATGGCATTTCATTCTTGTGCTTGCCGTCGTAGGACTCCTGACCTTATTCTATAAAGGGCTTTGGGGCGATCCTCGCGCGATTCCGACCATCCTCATCGGCACGCAGGCCCCGATCTTCTCCGGGCCGGAGGTCCGGACCGGTGAAATGATGGCCCTGGACCGCTTCCAGGGCAAGGTGATCCTGCTCAATTTTTGGGCCTCGTGGTGCCTGGAATGCCGCACGGAGCATGAAAATCTTTTAGCCATCAACCGACGATTCAGTCAACATCCCGACTTTATCATGCTGGGAATCAATTACCAGGACCGTCTGGACGATGCACAGAAATATCTGCAGGTTTATGGCAGCAGTTTCGACCATGTCCGGGACCTGAAAGGGGCGATCTCGATCGACTACGGCGTCTACGGCGTCCCGGAAACGTTCGTGATAGACCAACAGGGCATTATTCGCTATAAATACATCGGCCCGCTCGTGGGCGAGGCCTACACCCATTTAACCGAAGATATTCTTCAGCCGCTGCTGGAGCGACGGCCCTTCTCAAGTTCATGAAAAAAAACCGGATCATCCCCATTCTCTCCTGGATCCTCTTCTCCTCGCTGATGCTGTTCCCCGCCATGGCGGCGACGGTTCAAGAGGAAAAGATCGACCTCCAGATGCGTGATATCGCGAAGACGCTCCG
>CAKKOZ010000150.1:4408-16345 GCA_919901335.1 Nitrospiria bacterium
GACCCTCGCGCGCTGGGTCGCACAGGCCGCCGCGGAAAAACAGGAAGCGCCCCCGCCGATCGATGGCCGGCTCCGCCAACGGATCGAAGAGGAACGGCATTCCCGTGAAGACTAACTAAGGAATCGGACCCATGGTGGCATTTTCGATCACAGCCGGCCTCATTCTCATCCTCGTTATCGTCGTGCTGGCTTACCCCTTATGGAATCAATCGGCCGATCCCATTCCCATGGGACTGGAAGCAACCGCGGATCAGGAGCGGATTGATTTTGAAATCGAAAAACAGACCCTCTTGAATTCACTGGCCGAGCTCGATCTCGACCTGGCTCAAAGCCGGCTCACCCCGTCCGATTTCGAACGTCTCAAGGCCGTGGATGAGCACCGGCTCGGCCGGATTTTAGAAAAGATTGATTCGCTCCCCCAAAAGAAATCCGCCTCGCCGCCCTCGCCACTTCGGTCCGGACTTCAATCCCATGCCGCGATGAAATGGGCCGGGTCCGCCGCGCTCAGCCTCCTGGTGATCGGAACCGCCGCAGGCATCTATGGATCCATTCATGGAAAGATCGGGCTGGAGGCGCAGAAACGGGTCGCAGAGCAGGGGACCGTTCCGGAATCTCAAGGAATGCCGAACCCGGCCGAAATGGTGGCGCGACTGGAGAAGCGTCTTCAGGAAAACCCAAACGACCTTCAGGGCCAGATCATGGCCGGGCGTTCTTATATAACACTGCAACGGATCGACGACGCCCGAAAGGCCTGGAGCAAGGTGGTTGAACTGGACTACGGCAACTACGAAGGCCATTTTTTCATGGGATTAATCCAGATTCAGACCGCCTCTCCGGACGACCCAAAAAGTTCGCAGGAAGCCCTCAACCATTTCGAAACGGCCTTGGTCAAGATGCCGAGAGATCCGGCCATGCTTTGGTACAAGGGCGTCGCACTGTTGCGTCTTAAACAATTCGCCTTGGTGGATAAAAGCTGGACCGAGGCGTTTCAGAATATGACACCGGGCACGGAAGACGCCGAGTTCGTGAAAAAGGCCCTCCAGAGCCTTCGCGCGGGCAGCCCCCCGATGCTTTGAGATCGGCCGTCAATCCGGAAAAAAACCGATGAAAAAGATCATCTATTCAGTTCTGGCTTCAAGCGCTCTCACGCTGCTTCTTATGGGTTGCGAGCAAACGACTCCCCATACCGGCGCAACCGCGATTGCAAATGAGGAGGCCCCCAAGATCGGATACCTGGCGCCGAATTTCCGCCTGACCAATCTGCAGGGGGAGGAAGTCAGCATCGCCGGCCTGTCGGGAAAAGTGCTCTTCATTAATTTTTGGGCCACGTGGTGCGCGCCGTGCCTGGCCGAAATGCCGTCGATGGAAATCCTGTATCATGATTTCAAAGACGAAGGACTTGAAATGCTGGCCGTTTCGAGCGACGCCGAAGGCGCTTTGATCGTACAACCGTTTGCGCAGAAGCTGGAACTGACCTATCCGATCCTTCTGGACCCGGACTACCGTGTGCATGACAAGTACCGGATTCAATCCGTCCCGACAACCATCCTGGTGGACCGAAACAGCGTCATCACCCATCGAATCGTGGGGGCGCGGAACTGGAACGACACCGCATCGCGGGACTTGATCGAAAAACTTCTAATGACCCGGTGACCATGCTCGAAGCGCCCCAAACCGTTTCATATACCATCGCGTTCATGGCCGGTTTTTTATCCTTTGTCTCACCGTGCGTCCTGCCGCTGGCGCCGTCCTACGTTTCCTACATCACGGGCCTGTCGCTTGAGCAACTGACCGATCCGAACGGACAGAAACAAGTCCGATGGGTCACAATAAAACATTCGCTCCTTTTTATCCTCGGGTTCTCGCTCGTTTTTATTGCGTTCGGCGCGTCCGCCACGGCCGCTGGGCAGGCATTGTTCACCTACCAGGATATCCTTCGAAAGGCCGGAGGGATATTGATCATCCTATTCGGTCTTTATTTGATCGGCGTTTTTAAAATCCCTTTTTTAATGACCTACCGGCAGTACCAGTTTCAGAACCGGCCGGCGGGCGCGCTGGGGTCCGTCCTGATCGGCGTCGCCTTCGCAGCCGCCTGGACCCCCTGCGTCGGACCGATTCTGGGCACCATTCTCCTCTACGCCGGCACGACCCAATCGTTGACCGACGGGATTAAACTCCTCGCGGTTTACTCCATCGGACTCGGTCTCCCCTTTTTGGCCACGGCGCTGGGCGTGAACGCCTTCCTGGCCTCGTTTAAGAAAATAAAAGACTATTTGTGGATCGTCTCGCTGGTCAGCGGGATACTCCTGATCGTGATCGGTGTCATGATCTTTACAAATTCCTTCCGGCTGCTGGCCGCCGGGCTGGCCCGCTACGGCATCGGATGGTCCGTTGGACAGTAACCCGCCATGACGTTCCCACCCATGCATCGGGCCTGTCTGGCATTGGCTCTGATGCTGCTCAGCCCGCCGATGATCTTCGCGGATTCATTATCCGTCCGCCCGTGAAACCGATATCCATTAAAGATTCATGGATCGGCCTGGACGAATCCGGAAAGGGGGATTATTTCGGACCGCTGGTGGTGGCCGGCGTTCAAGTGGATACGGAGCTTTCCGCACGGCTCACGGCCTGGGGCGTCAAAGACAGCAAGCGACTCTCGGATAAACGGATTCTGGATCTGGAACCGATGATCCGACAGGCCTGCCCCCATTCGATCGTGGCGATCGGGCCGGAGCGATACAACGAGCTATACGCAAAGATACAAAATTTAAATAAGCTGCTGGCCTGGGCGCATGCCCGGACGCTTGAAAATCTCCTGTCGGAGCGAGCATCTCCACGGGCCATCGCCGATCAGTTCGGCGATGAGCGGTTTATCAAAAACGCCCTGTTGGAAAAAGGCCGGCAGATCGCGCTGGAGCAACGCCCCCAAGCGGAGGAGGATCCGGCCGTGGCCGCGGCCTCGATCCTGGCCCGAGCGGAATTTTTGAAACGATTAAAACGGCTGTCGGAAGAACATCAGATGGACCTGCCCAAAGGGGCATCGGATCGGGTCCGGGAAGCGGCGGTTAGACTGGTCAGGGAAACGTCGGCCGAGGCATTAAAAAAAGTGGCCAAGTGGCATTTCAAGACGACGCAGCAGGTGCTTGAGGCGAGCCGGCCTCGTTGATCGCCGCCGGCGGTTCCACCGAAGAAGGCCAGTAGAGGATCCGCTGGCATTGAGAGCAGGTCAGGATGCGCTGCCGGGCCCTCACCTCGGTGATCATTTGCGGCGGAATGTTCATGTGGCATCCGCCGCAGATTCCATGCCGGATCGGAACCACGGCCCATGCCCGGTGAAGGCTTTTAATCTTCTGGTACATCTTCAGCAGCTTTGGGTCAACGGCCGGGACGATCACCTCCCGCTCCTTCTCCACGCCCCCCCCCTCGGCTTTCAACGCCTCGGACTGTTTTTCCAATTGCTGCTGCTCCGACTCGAATTTTTGCTCGGCCGCCTTGACCGTCTGGGCCAGCTCGGTCTCCTTGCGTTTGTAAAGATCGAGCCGCTCCATCAGTGCCAGCAACTCTTCCTCCACCCGGCCTTTTTCAACTTTAAAGGCCTCAATTTCCTGTAGGTGAGCCTGGTACTCTTTGTTGGTTTTTATCTCATTCTGGCGATTACGGGCTTTCGAGAGCCGTTCCTCGCAGGTCTCGAGATCCCGTTCCTTTTCCCGCTTGCGCTGATTACAGGTCTCCCCTTCGGCATGGTTCTGAGCAAGCTGGCTCTGGGTTTCGACCATGAATCTTCGGGCGGTTTCGATTCGTTCAGGAATACGGGCCATCTCGCCCTTTAGGATAACCAAGCGGTTGTCAATCTCTTGAAGACGGACGAGCTGCTCCAGTTGATCTTTCAAACCCGTTTCCTCTGACACTCGGATCTCCTCTGGGCCCACCTGGGATCGAACCAGGCACCTGACCCTTATAAGGGGTCTGCTCTGCCAAATGAGCTATGGGCCCAAATATGAAAGTTCAAATCTCAAAAGGGGCGCCCCATTACAGGCTTTCCACAAAGCTCTTCAATTTTTTGCTCCGGCTGGGATGGCGCAGTTTTCGCAGGGCCTTGGCCTCGATCTGGCGAATCCGCTCGCGGGTCACTTCAAAATCCCGCCCCACTTCCTCAAGGGTGTGGTCGGTGTTCTCCCCGATCCCGAACCGCTTGCGCAAAACTCGTTCTTCCCGCGGCGTCAGCGTTTGAAGGATACTCGTAATCCGGCGCTGAAGGTCGTATCGAATCGCAGCCTCGATGGGCGAAACCGCCTTTTTGTCCTCGATGAAATCTCCCAGATGGCTGTCTTCTTCCTCTCCAATCGGCGTTTCCAGCGAGATGGGCTCCTTTGCGATCTTCAGAATCTTCCGGACCTTCTCGATGGGGAGATCCATCTTCTCGCCGATCTCTTCCGGCATCGGCTCACGCCCGAGCTCCTGGACCAGATGCCGGGAGGTGCGGATCAGCTTATTGATCGTTTCGATCATATGAACCGGAATCCGAATCGTTCGGGCCTGATCGGCGATGGCCCGCGTGATCGCCTGCCGGATCCACCAGGTCGCGTAGGTGCTGAACTTGTAGCCCCGTTTGTACTCAAATTTATCCACGGCCTTCATCAGACCGATATTGCCTTCCTGGATCAGGTCCAGGAATTGGAGCCCGCGGTTGGTATACTTTTTTGCAATGCTGACCACCAACCGCAGGTTGGCCTCCACGAGATCGGTCTTGCCGGATTTGATCTTGCTCTCACCCTGTTCCAGAAGTTTTACGGCCTCCTTGATTTCTTCGGCCGTGACCATGGCCACGGCCTCCGCCGCCCGGATTTTCTTCCGCGCTTCCCGGTAAATCCGGTCGAGATCATGGAGCACCTCAACGGAGAGACCGGTTTTCCGTCGAACGGATTTCAGGCCGATCGGGCCCCTCCCGATTTTCTTCAAGACCAGGAGGCCTTCTTCACCCGAAACCCCCAAACGGCGTCTGCCGTTGGTGATCTCACGTTCGGCCTGAAGGATATTGGCCGCGAGAGCCTTGACCTGGCCGGTCATCCTCTCGATCAACGCCGGGTGCAGATTGACCTGTTCGGTTTTCTCGGCGATCTGGGATTTGATCTCGCGAAGCTGGCCCTTGATCTTCCGGCGGTGGGCCTGATCGGAGCCGGCCCGCTTCAACCGTTGATACGCCCGCATCAGATCCCGGTAGGGGCTCCCCATCTTTGAAATGGCCTCCAGAGTGCGGGCGGTGAGCTCCGCGTCATCCTGTTCCTGAGCCACCCCCTCCTCGTCGAACTCTTCGTCAAAGGCCGAGACCACTTCCCGGATGCTGATCTTTCCATGCCGGAGTTTTTCCCCCAGCGACAGAAGGTCTTTGATGATCATCGGCGTCCCGAAGACGACCGCGGCCACATCCTTTTCCCCCTCCTCGATCTTTTTCGCGATCGTGATCTCGCCTTCCCGGGACAGCAAAGGGACGCTGCCCATCTCCTTCAGATACAACCGAACCGGATCGGCGGTTCGACTCAGGACGCCGGGCGTCAGGTCAATCTCCTTGACCTTCTCTTCCTCTTCGCCCTCCTCTTCCGCTTCCTCCAGCCCCTTAAACCCCTCCCGTTCCTCCTCGGGCTCCGCCATCATTTTCTGATAGCGCTCTTCCTCCGGAGTATCGATGATCTCGATATCCATCTCCCCGAACATCATCATGAGGTTGTCGATCTGTTCGGACGAGACCATGTCCGCCGGAAGGGCATTGTTCAACTCATCGTACGTCAGGTATCCCTTCTCCTTGCCCAGCGATATTAATTGTTTGACTTCATCCACTTTCTCATCTTTGGCCATGAAACCTCCTGCGGGACGATCTTCGTCCATCCGCCATTAAATCATCTCGAGCGATGTCGCCTTTCAACTCCCGACCTCCAGACTCATCTTTTGAAGACCGACCAGTTTGTCCAGCAACGATTTGATCGGAGGGCCGTTCCCGATCTTCTCGGCATCCCGAATCTCGTTCTCCAAGACTTTCATTTCAGAGCGTATTTTCTTCAAACGAAGCGTCCGGATGCAATCCTTGAGGGTCTGCTCCGGATCATCGTAATCCGGCTCCTGGACCATCAGGGCCGTCAGGATCGGGGCCAGCAGTGGATCCGCCGTATCCGGCCGGATCCGCATGGCCGACGGTACGGCCGTACCCGTCTGCTTGCCCGACTCCACGTACAGGTTGAAGATCTGCCGAAGACGTCCATCCGTGAAATGCTCCGGTTCAATCTGCTGGAGCAGCGTGTGGGCCGTCACCCGGTTGTGCACCAAAAGATGCAGCGGGATTTGTTCCTCCTTCGGCAGTTGCGAGATCGGCGACGGCGAGGACGAACTCGAAACGTCGGCCCCGGCGCCGCGGAGTTGGGCCATCTCCTTGACCAGTTCCCGCTCCTCCAAACCGAGACTCTCGGCCAGATGTTTTAAGTAGTAACTTCGCTCGACCGGCCGCGTGACCTTCCGGATCACGGGCAGGATCCGATCCACGATCTTCAGTTTTCCCTCGATGGTTTTCGCCGCCGGATCCGACAGCCCCTGCTGAATCGCAAAATCCAGGAGAGGAGTGGACCGGTTCACTGCCTGGGTGAAGGCCTCGGCTCCCCGGATTTTAATGAAGCGGTCCGGATCTTCTCCCACCGGCAGCAACACCACTTCCCCCGACACGGAACTGGGGATGATCAAATCCAGGGTCCGCAACGCAGCCCGGATTCCGGCATCGTCCGGGTCGAAAATTAATTTCACGGTCTTCACAAAACGGTGGATCCGCTGAAGATGATTGGATGTCAGCGCGGTGCCCAACGTCGCCGCAACGGCATGGATTCCGGCCTGATGAGCCGCGATGGCATCAAAATAGCCCTCTACGACAACCAGATAACCGCATTGACCGGCCGCTTCCCTGGCCCTCTCCAGCGCATAGAGGTGATGGCCTTTGCTGAAGATCGGCGTCTCGGGCGAATTGAGGTACTTGGGCAGGCTGTCGTCCATCACCCTTCCGCCGAAACCGATCACCCGCTTTTGCAGATCGAAAATCGGGAAAACAACCCGGTTGCGGAAGCGATCGTAATAATGCCGGCGGGCCTGCTCGGGCTGATCCTTGGCGATAATGAGACCGGCCTTCTCAATCGGATCGGCAGACCACCCCTTTTGAATAAGGACCTGTTGGAGTCCGTTCCAGCCCGGAGGAGCATATCCCAGTGAAAACTCCTCGATGGTCTGATCGGAAATCCCCCGCTCTCGAAGATAGTCCCGGGCGCGATTTGCTTCCGGGCTTTTCAAAAGAAGCGCGTGATAATAATCGGCCGCGTCGCGGTGAATGCGATAGAGTTCCTCGCGGGCCTGATCGGCCTTGTTCGGCTCCCCGCTCCGCTGCGGGAGAACCGGTATTCCGAGGCGTTCGGCCAACAGTTTGATCGCCTGTGGAAAGGTCGCGCCGTCTATCTTCATCAAAAAACCGATGACATCGCCTCCTTCACCGCACCCGAAGCAATGATAGACCTGCTTCCCGGGACTGACCGTGAAGGACGGGGTCTTCTCGGTATGAAACGGACAGAGCCCGACCCAGTTCTGCCCCGTTTTTTTGAGAGAGGCATACCGCGACACCCACTCAAGAATATCGCTCTCTTGACGTACCCTCTGGATCAGATCCTCTGAGAAGTGCCCACGATCCATAGACAATCCGTTACGGTTCTCACGCAGAATGAAGCAGGAACCGGTTGTCTCATCGTTTGAGTCTGCAACGCGGCGTTACAGTACCGTTTAGGATGATTGCGTTAACAGGTCCTTTACCACCTGTCCGACAATCGAGCCGTCAACTCTTCCGACAACCTGGGGCATCAGAATTTTCATGATCTTTCCCATGTCCTTCGGCCCGCTCGCGCCGATTTCCTTAATCAGGGCCTGTGTCTTGGCCTTGAGCTCTTCCAGAGAAAGGGGCTGGGGAAGAAAGGTCATTAGAATCTCGAACTCTTTCTGCTCCTTGGCGACCAAGTCCATCCGTCCGCCCTTTGTGAAAAGCTCGATCGAATCTTTCCGTTGCTTCGTGGCCGAAACCACCGTTTCCAAGATCTCTTGCTCGGTCAATGGATTATTCCTGCCCTTGGATATCTCCTTGTTTTTGATGGAAGCCCGGAGCAGCCGAACGACGGAAACCTTTAGCGCATCTCCGTCACGCATGGCCGTTTTCATTTCATCCAAGAGGCGTTGTTGTAAAGACATAGGCGGGCCAAACTGATTGAAAAATAATAATTTTATAAGTGAACGCTGATTATAACAGGCGAACACATCCATGTCAAGGAAGCGTTTTGGCGTATTTTTATTGACTCAAAGTTGTCTTTCTGATATAGTCCCGCATCCACTCAGACGGCCGAAGACGTTTTCGGCATTTCCATCGAAGAGGTACCCATGGTCGAAAAGGACCGCAAAGAAAAAAAAGAACGCGATTCAAAAGAAGGGAAATTCGAGGAAATCAAGAAAGACCTGGAACACCAGAAGGCCGTCCTCTTGGCGGAATCCGGCGAGATCATCACGGGGGGGCTGAATCCGGGCGTGGAAAACTTTCCGGATATGACCGACCAGGCCTCGGCCGAAGCAGACCAAAGTTTTACACTGCGCCTACGCGAACGGGAACAAAAGCTGCTGAAGAAGATCGACGAAGCATTGGAACGCGTCCGTAGCGGAACCTTTGGAATCTGTGAAAGCTGCGGGGAGGAGATTTCGTTAAAGCGACTGGAAGCCAGGCCTGTCACGACCCTCTGCATCGCTTGCAAAACCCGGCAGGAGGCTGATGAGAAAATCCGCGAGTCTTAAATCAATGATGGTAGGCGATGGTGGGATTGAACCACCGACCTCTTGCGTGTGAAGCAAGCGCTCTACCACTGAGCTAATCGCCCCCCGTGAGGAAAGTTTGTAACACAGCCGGCGTCCGATGTCAATTACCTGAGATGAGGAGACTCCATGTTATTTCGATTCGTCGCAATCTTAAGTCTCGGACTGCTGGCCGTTCCGGTCCAAGCCGCGGACACAACGGTCCTCAAGACTCAAAAGGACAAGGTCAGCTACAGCATCGGACTGGACATCGGGAAAAATTTTAAAAAGCAGTCCATGGATATTGACCCGGATCTGCTGGCCCGAGGGCTCAAAGACGCGATGGCGGGAGGAAAGACACTGCTCACGGAGGAGGAGGTCCGGACCATCATGCCGGCATTTCAGAAGGAGATGCAGGCCAAGGCCGACGCACGGGCCAAAGAACTCGGAGATAAGAACATGAAAGAAGGCGAGACCTTCCTGGCCGAAAACAAGAAAAAAGAAGGCGTCGTCACCCTTCCAAGCAACCTGCAGTATAAGGTCATCACGGCCGGGAACGGGGAAAGACCCAAATCAAGCGATACGGTCACAACCCACTACCGGGGCACGCTGATTGACGGGACCGAGTTCGACAGTTCGCATAAACGCGGGCAGCCGGCCAGTTTCCCGGTCACGGGCGTGATCGCCGGTTGGACCGAGGCGCTGCAGTTGATGCCGGTCGGCTCAAAATGGCAGCTTTTTGTCCCGTCGAATCTCGCGTACGGCCCCCGGGGAGCCGGGCAGATGATCGGACCGAACGCCACGCTGATTTTCGAAGTGGAACTGCTCTCGATTCAGGCAGGGGAAAAGGCTCCCGAAAAGAACGGAAAATAAACCCTCGGAAAACGCGGGCTATCCTTTATCCCGAAGCTCCGCAGGTGTATAGAGCACCACAGGCTCCTCCCTCCCCTTGACCTTCACCGTGGCGAGTTCTTCCATCACCATCGTATCTTTTACGTGTCGATAGGTATACTCGGTGAGCAGGATCGGTGCATCGTACTGGCGCGTCAGGGCCTCGACGCGGGAAGCGAGGTTGACATGATCCCCGATCACGGTGTAGTCCATCTTCTTCCCCTGCGCCCCGATGTTTCCGACGACGACCTCGCCGGTATCCAGCCCGATCCCGGCGTCGAGAGCGACCCTCCCCTCCGCCCGCCACTGGGCCTGAAGTGCGAGCAGGCGCTGACGCATCTCGAGGGCGCAACGCACGGCACGGACGGCGTGGTCGTCCTGGGGAAGCGGCGCGCCCCAGAAGGCGAGGATGGCATCCCCGATGAATTTATCCACGGTGCCGTCCCATTTGAAGATCACGTCCGTCATGGCGCCCAGATACTCGTTTAGGATTCCCACAACCACCTCCGGATCATGCCGCTCGGAAAAAGCGGTGAAATTTTTAACGTCTGTAAACAGGATCGTCACTTCGCGTCGCACTCCGCCCAACTTGGCCTTGCCGGGATCCCGTACCAACTCTTCAACGACCCGGGGCGTCACGTAGGTCGAGAAGATCCGGCGGACCTCCCGGGCCTGCCGCTCCTCCATCCCGAACCGGACCGCGGTGATCGCGGTGTAAGTCAGAATGAGCGCCGCGGAGGGCAGAAGGAGGTTCATCCACCAGCCCTCGGTGATGAAGGCCGCCTGGACAGCCGCCCCATACCCGAACAGGAAGGTGAGTGAAAGAAGAAAACCGGTGACCGCGCGCATCCTGTGGAGGAAGAGGCCGGGGGCCAGGCCGAGGAGGATAATCATCAGTTTATCCGTGATCCGAAGGGCCGGGGTCTTGAGGAGAAAGGTCTCATGGAAGATGTTCTCAATCGCAGTCGCGTGCTTCTCGATGCCCGGCATATTGGCCGAGAACGGCACCACCTTTTGATCGTAGGTGCCCACCGCCGAGGTTCCGACCAAAACGATCCGATCGGTGAAGACCGCCGGCTGAACCCTGCCCTGCAGTACATCCACGGCCGAGACGTATGGAAAGGTCCCCTCGCGACCCGCGTAGTTGAGGAGCATCCTCCCATACTGATCCGTCACGATCCGCCTCGTCCCTCCGACCTCCACCCCGCTGGCCATGAGAAGCCGGACCTCCTCCGGTGAGAGACCCAGAGCGATCCGGGCAAGCTGAAGGGCAAATGAGGGATAGTACTCCTCGCCGTATTTGACACTCAGCACCTCCCACCGGATCGTCCCGTCCCGATCCGACAGTGAATAGACGTGGCCCAGGGTGCGGGCGGCCCCGATCAGCTCATCGAGGGGCAGGAGCGCGCCGCTTGCCTCGATCGGCCGGAAGACCTCGGCCCGGCCCACCTGTTTGACGATCGTATAAGCGGAATCATAGAAAGAAAACGGAATCTCACGGGGGAAGACCGAAGTCCCCTGATAGGCCGTGGGGACCTCCGGCACGAACGCCAGCACCACGTTCCCGGCCCGCTTGACCGCCGCGGCCAAGGCGAAATCCGCGTGCGGGCCTTCGCGCTCGCTGAAGATCAGGTCAAGCCCGATCGCCCTCGGCCGGCCGGCCGAAAGGCGGTCCACAAGCTCCGCCATGGTTCGCCGCGACCACGGCCAGCGACCGAGGGCCTGGAGGCTCTTCTCGTCTATCGCGACGATGACCAGTTCCCGGCCGGGATCGCGGGCCCCCCGGAGCCGGAACCGAAGGTCGAGCGTCTTCGCCTCGAGCGCCTCCATGAAGAGCGGATCCAGAAAATCCAGGGTGAGGAACAGAGCGATGCTTAAAAAAGCGAGGAACAGGCTGATCAGCCAGGGGCGCCTTCGACTCATGACCCCTTTCTACTTCTCCCGCATGGTCTAACGGTCCACAGGTGGGTAGGCCTCGACGGTGGCGGTGGGGCGCTTAATCACGAAATCCGCCCCTCATAAAATCAAGAAGTTATCGCTCAAAAGGTGGCAGGCACCTTTTCACGTTCATGTTTTATTTAAGGACACTATATCCCTCCGGGTTAGAGTTGTCAAGCCAGACCAAGACCCGGCAGCCCAATTGCAGCGTCTTGTCACGACCCCTTCACAGATGAGCCAAGAGCAGACTCGACCCCTTCA
>CAKKOZ010000151.1 GCA_919901335.1 Nitrospiria bacterium
ACGATGGGAATTCTAAAAAATATCGGCTGGGCCGCCTTGGCCGTTCTCTGCGCCGTCGCGTTCGCGGTCGTTGCCGGCATTTTGAACCCCGCCGAAGAGCTGAACGCGCTCTGGCTGGTCGTGGCCGCGGCCTGCTTTTATGTCCTGGCGATCCGGTTTTACGGCCGGTTCCTGAAAACACGGGTCGCGAACCTGGACGACCGACGGATTACCCCGGCCCACCGACTGCGCGACGATAAAAATTTCCAGCCCACCAACAAGTTTGTCCTCTTCGGCCACCACTTCGCGGCGATCGCCGGCGCCGGGCCGCTGTTGGGACCGGTTCTGGCGGCCCAGTTTGGATACCTGCCCGGTTTTCTCTGGCTTGTGATCGGCGCGGTACTGGCCGGCGCGGTTCAGGACTTTGTCATCCTCGTCGCCTCGATGCGCCGGAACGGCCGGTCGCTTCCCCAGATCGCAAAGGACGAGATCGGGCCGCTGACCGGGATCGCGACCACAATCGCGGTGCTTTTCATCGTGATCGTCGCGCTGGCCGGACTGGGCCTGGCCGTTGTCAACGCGCTGTACCATAATCCGTGGGGAACTTTCACGCTGGCGATGACGATCCCCATCGCTTTTCTGATGGGCTTCTATCTACAGAAATTCCGGCCGGAAAAAGTGGGCGAGGTCTCTTTCATTGGAATCACGCTGTTGCTTCTGTCCGTCTTTGCGGGGCGCTGGGTCGCCCATTCGGACCTGGCAACTTTTTTTAATTTCGAAAAAGAGACACTCGTCTGGCTTCTGGCCGGCTACGGTTTTTTGGCCTCGGTCCTTCCGGTCTGGATGCTCCTGGTGCCGAGGGATTATCTCTCGACCTTCATGAAGGTCGGCGTGGTCTGGCTGCTCGGGATCGGCGTAGTCCTGATGGCCCCGACGGTCCAGATGCCGGCCGTCACGGCCTTTATCCACGGCGGTGGTCCGATCATCCCCGGCACACTCTTCCCGTTTGTCTTCATCACGATCGCCTGCGGCGCGATCTCCGGTTTCCATTCGCTCGTCTCCTCCGGAACCACGCCCAAGATGCTCTCGTGCGAATCGCACGCGATGATCGGGTACGGGGCGATGTTGATGGAGAGCTTCGTCGGTGTGATCGCCCTGATCGCGGCCACGATCCTGATTCCTGGCGATTATTTTGCGATCAACACGACGCTCTCGGCCGCGGCGATCGCGGCGCTGGGCTATCCGACGGAGCATATCACGGAGCTCTCCCGTCTGGTCGAGGTGGACGTGGCCGGGCGGCCGGGCGGCGCGGTCTCGCTGGCGGTCGGAATGGCCTCCATCTTTTCATCCTTACCCGGAATGAAGGCCCTGATGGCCTACTGGTACCAGTTTGCGCTTCTGTTCGAGGCGCTATTTATTCTGACCACGATTGACGCCGGAACGCGTGTGGCCCGGTATCTGATCCAGGAGATGGGCGGGCAGGCCTACGCGCCGCTAAAAAATCTCAACTGGTGGCCGGGGGCCGTTCTCTCCAGCGGCCTGGTCGTCTTCGCCTGGGGCTATCTCATCTCGACCGGAACGATCGCCACGATCTGGCCGATGTTCGGCGCGGCGAACCAGCTTCTGGGAACGCTGGCGCTTTGCGTCGGGACGACGGTGCTGATCAAGATGGGCAAGGCGAAATATATCTGGGTAACGGCGCTGCCGATGGTCTTCGTGGGAACGATCACGCTGACCGCAAGCTATCAACTCTTCTTCCGGTATCTCGACCAGGCCCGCCTTGCCGAAAACATTTCTCAAGCCTTCAGCTTCCGACTCGATGCAGCCCTGGTCGGCATCGTTGCCGTCCTGGCCGTGATCATCCTCACGGATTCCATCATCAAATGGTACGGCTATATCGTCCGGAAGGAACCCTACACGACGACGGAGGTGAAAACCGAAGAACTTGTACCGGCGCCTCCCAGTTCCGCGCGCTGACTCTTAAAACCGGCCCTACCTTAACCCATAAATCCATTTTGCGACTCGCGCCCGTTTGACGAGGTCGTTGTCCGGGATGTACGGCTTGATGTCGAGGACGGGCGTGCCGTCGATGGCGTCGAGGCCTTTGACGGTGAAGCGGGTTCCGCGTCGCTTGATTAACCGGCAGATCGTCATCGCAATCGGATTCGGTCGATGAGGGGATCGCGTCGAGAACATCCCGACCAGCGGCAGATCCTTACGGCGCTTGGGGTGAACGAGCAGATTGACGCCGTATGCGCGGGACAGATGGAACAGTACGATGAGATGCGAAAAATCTTCGAGCCCCTTCAGGCCTTTTTGCCACTTTCGATCAATATGGATTTCGGAGACGACCTTGTCCCAGTCCCGGTTTTCCGGTTCGCGAACCGCCGAGCGTACGACGCCGATGGGGCGGAAGATGATCTGCTTGCGCTTGGGATGACGGTCTGAATATCCGGCGGTCTTCATTTTGGCGTCCGCGCGATGGTGAGCACACAAACCGTCTCGGCTCCGGCCCGTTTCAAGGCCCGCGCGCAGTCGTTTACCGTCGCCCCGGTGGTGAGAACGTCGTCGATCAGGACGATGCTCCGTCCTTCGATCCGGGCGAGCTGTTTGGAAACAAAAGCCCGACGAACATTTCCCCGGCGCGCCGCATGAGCCAGCCCGATCTGGGGCGGCGTCTCGCGGACCCGTTCAAGTCCGTCCGGAATCACCGGCAGACCCGATTGGGCTTTCACGTAATCGCACAAGAGAAGCGCTTGATTGAACTCCCGCTCGCGCAGACGGGATGGATGAAGAGGAACCGGAATCAGACCGTCTGCCTTCGGAAACCGCCCCATCGCATCGAGGAGGAACGCCCCCAGAGGCCGGGCCAGGAGGGTCTTGCCGCGGTATTTAAAGAGGTGGATCGCCTCGGCCAGCACGCCTTCGTACCATCCGGCCGAGACGGCGTGATCAAAGTGCGGCAATCGCTCGCGGCAGTCGCCGCAGAGATGGCCGGGACTGTGCGAGAGCGCCGACTCGGAAGCGAACGGCTTGCCGCACCGTGGACAGCACGGCCCGTTGATCCGCGAGATGGTGGCCCAGCAGTCCCGGCAGAAGCAGGGATTCGTCTCGTCGCGGAGATATCGACGGCAGGTGTGACATCGGGTGGGGAGGATCAGACTGAGAAGAGATTGCCAGCGAGAGTCCGTTGCCGATTGTTCCATCACGAGACCCATGAATTACCAAAACGCGCGCTGCGTGCCGGGGGCGAGATGCTCGGCACAGAAACCGCGGCCACGCAGGTGCTTTGCGAACTCCGGCCCGCCGTGGACGGTGTAGATCTTCGACGGCCGCGCCCGGTCGACGTATTCGTTCAGCTCCTCGAAATCGGCATGGTCCGACATCGGGATCGCCTCGTCCGCGCCGAAGCGGTGTTGGGCCTCCCCATCCATCGCCCAGCCGGTCAGCACGGCCGTGCGGCGGTTTGAGATCTTCTCGACCATCCGCGTGCGGGCCAGATAAGGAGGCATCAAGACCACCCTCCGGTGCAGGTTGCCGTTCTCGAAGCGTTCATAATTCTTGAAGGTCACGCCGCAGGACTCGTACAGCTTGACCACCTCCATCGTTTGCTTCGAGAGACAGACCGTGTAACCCCGGTCACCGATAAATTTCAAAACCTCCTGACTTTTTCCCATCGCGTAGGCGAGCAGGATCGGGACCTTCCGGTCTTCAAAGGCCGATTCGATGAATTCGATCACCCGCCGCTCGACCTCATCCGCCGGCGGAAAGACATACTGCGGTCTGCCGAAGGTGCATTCCATGATCAGGACGTCGCAAGGCAGGACTTCGGCCAGGTCGGCCGTCCGGTTCGGCTTGAGCTTGAAGTCTCCGGTGTAGACGATGCGCTGGCCGTTCTGAATCAAGATCTGGGCCGCGCCCAGGATGTGACCTGACGGTAAAAGTTCAATCGTGAGGCCATCCACTGAATAGGGTTTTCGAAATTCAAGCGGCGTGATCTGAGGTTTGGTCCCGAGCCGATGGCGGCAGAGCGACCAGGTGGCCGGAGTGGCGATCACCTGCCGGTGCTTTCCGGTATGATCGCCGTGGGCATGCGAGATGAAACCAAGCGGCCGGGCTTTGGTGGAGTCGAGCCACAGCTCTGTGCCGATGATCCTAATCCCTTTATTGAGCTCAATCATCGAAGGCCCGCCCGCCGCTCCGTCATTGAATAATGGGGCTCATTGGCCGGACGGCGATCTTCCGTTCAGCCGCCCTTGGCCCGCTTGATGATGGCATGAATACGGTCGATTGAAATGAGCGCATCAAAAAATTCGCGGCCCCGAATCTCCGACAGATGCACCACGTTCGTTCCGACCTCCTTCACCACCCCTCCGAGTTCTTCACCCGAGGATAAACGGACGTATACGACCTGTCCCATACTCATTTTAAGGTTGTCCATCAACGAAAATTCGACTTTAAAAACCTTCGATTGCTCCTCCGTATTTGCGGCTGGGGCGGAAAGGGTTGAGGTTAGCAATATCGCAATAAATAAAACCCCCGCAAATATGACCGCATGAAAAGATTCTCTCTTTATAAGCATCATTTAATCCTCCTCTTTTGGTTTGTCACCAACTCCACACCGCCCCGCCGCCGCAATTTCACGGTCGGCTTCAGCGATGGACCTTTCTTTTTATACTCCTCTTCCTCCGCCGAGTCAACCGATCGTTATTCCTCCATGGCCTCGTAGATTTTCCATTCATGCTCCACGGTTCGGCAGAGCGTCGGCCGACCGGTGAACTCGCAGCAGGACGCGCAGTCGCTTTCGGAGGCCGCCGCCCCGGCCCAACGTGCGTGTTTTTACGTTGGCGGATGCAGGACGATACAAACCGGAACTTTGAAATCAGTCTCCCATGAAATCAAGGGATTACTTTCTAAAAGGTGGCAGGCACCTTTCATTGCGCAAGGGGGAAAATCGTGGTCAGATTGACTCCTTAAGCGGTTTGCTTTATAGTCACCCCATCGGAGAAACATCCGCCATGGCCACTGGGTTGAGTCGCTGTCTCGGTGACCCGGCTTCGGTCGTCATTAACCGCACCATAACAGGAGAGGGAAATCGATGAAAATCTTTGTAGGAAATCTGTCCCACGAGGTCACGGATGATGATTTGAATCAAACCTTCGCGGCGTTCGGGAAAGTCGACTCGGCCACGGTGATCAAGGACAAGTTCACGGGAGGGTCCAGAGGGTTCGGGTTTGTGGAAATGCCCACCGGTTCGGAAGCTCAGGCGGCGATCGAGGGCACGAATGGGAAGGATCTGAAGGGCAAAGCGATTAACGTCAATGAGGCCCGTCCCCGCGAAGACCGAGGCGGAGGGGGGGGACGAGGAGGGTCCGGCGGCGGTCGGCGTTATTAATTATCCCTCTCGGGGTCGCGGCCGCTGATGAAATCCGATTCGTTCAAGGAGTTTGTGCTGGACCAACTCCGCGAGCTGGACGGATTGACCTCACGCGCCATGTTCGGCGGGTACGGGCTTTATCGGGACGGGGCCTTCTTCGGAATTATTTTCAAAGGCCGGCTCTATTTCAAGACGGACGCGGCGACGGTCAAAGAATACACTCGGCGGGCGATGAAACCCTTCCGGCCCAACACCAAGCAGACGCTCAAGGCTTATTACGAAGTGCCGGTCGAGATTATCGAGGATACGGATCGTCTCATCGAATGGGCGAAAAAAGCCCTTACAGTTTTAAAGGCTTGATGGGCGCGAGCACGGCGGCGGGGTCTTTCTTCCAGATGGACGGATCGGCGTCTACATAGAGCTCGACTTCATTGCCGTTGGGATCGAGGAGATAAAGACTCTGGCTGACGGTGTGATCGCTCGCGCCGGTGATCGTCACGCCAGCCTTCTCAAGTTCCTTCACGGCCGCTCGCAATTCATCCAGCGAATCGCCGATCTTGATCCCGATATGATAAAGCCCGACTCGATGTCCGGTCGGCGGTCCCGGCGCGTCGCCGACTTCGATTAAAAGAATTTCGTGATGGGTCCGGCCGGAGGTCAGCGCGGCCGCTTTCCCTCCAAAGATCCGTCCGACCTCTTTGAATCCCAGCAGGTCGCGATAAAACGCGAGCGTGCGTTCGAGGTTCTTCACATAAAAGACGACATGTCCCAGATAGTGCGCTTTCATGGATCATTCCCGATGCCTTATAGCTGAACCCGGCTTCCGACCTCCTCGATCTCAAATCCCATCTCCTCGATCATCCGCCAGGCCTCCTCCGGCTTCTGGCCCGGGGTCGTGAGGTAGCCGCCGACAAAAATCGAATCGCCGATCGTGAGCGCCTGGGCCTGGAGCGAGCGGAGATTGAACTCCCGACCGCCCGCGATCCGGATCTCGGTCTTCGGATGGACGAAGCGGAAAAGAGAGAGGACCTTGAGGCATCGGGCCGGCGACGGCGGCGACTGCGCGCCCAATGGCGTGCCCTCGGCGGGATGCAGAAAGTTGACCGGAATCGAATTCGGCTTGATCTCGCGGAGCGCAAAGGCCATATCGATCAGGTCGTCATCCGACTCCCCCATTCCCACGATGCCGCCGGAGCAGAGCTCCAACCCGGCGGCGCGGGCATTCTTGAGCGTCTCGATCCGATCGCGATAGGTGTGCGTCGTGCAGATCTCGGAATGGTACCGCTCGGACGTGTTCAGGTTGTGATTGACGCGGTCCACACCGGCTTCCTTCAGTGTCCTCGCATCCTCCGGCGTCAAAAGTCCCAGCGAGCAGCAGAGCGAAAGCGGCGTCTCCTGCTTGATCGTCCGGACGGCCGACGCGATGGAGGCGATCTCTTTCGGGCGCGGCCCTCGTCCGGAGATCACGATGCAGTATCGGAACGCCTTGGCCGCCACGGCCCGCCGGGCCCCGTCCAAAATTTCCTCTTCTGAAAGCAGCGGGTATTGATCAACGTCCGCCTTCGAGATCCGGGATTGAGAACAGTAATGGCAGTCCTCCTCGCACAGCCCGCTTTTGGCATTGATCAGCATATGGAGCTTGACCCGGCGGCCCGAATTTGAAAACCGGACCTGCGAGGCGGCCTGGATGAGATCCGGCAATCGGTCATCGGGAGTGGAAAGAATCGTCCGCGCCTCTTCCCGCGTCGGACATTCTCCGCGCAAGGCCTTGTCGACCAACATTTGATAGATCATCCATCCTCCTTCATCAACGATCTCCCTGTCATCTCCTCCGGCTGGGGGAGACCGAGCAGCTTCAGCATGGTCGGCGCAATGTCGGCATGGATTCCATGATCCCGCAGACGGGGCTTCCGCTCGTCGATCAGAATCAGCGGCACCGGGTTCGTGGTATGCGCCGTGTGGGGATTCCCCTTCTCGTCCGCCATCTGCTCGAGATTTCCATGGTCTGCCGTGATGATCACCGTGCCGCCGGCCGCCTGCACCGCCGTCACGACGCGCCTCAGGCAATCATCAATTACGCCCACCGCCTTCACGGCCGCGGGCAGAATGCCGGTATGGCCGATCATGTCGGGGTTCGCATAATTCATGATGATGACATCGTACTGATTCGAGGTGATCCGGCCGATCACCTCATCGGTCACCTCCGGCGCGCTCATCTGCGGCTTCTGGTCGTAGGTCGCCACGTCTTTAGGCGAGGGAATCAGGAGCCGGTCCTCGCCGGGAAAAGCCTTCTCATCCCCGCCGTTGAAAAAATAGGTGACATGCGCGTATTTTTCGGTCTCGGCAATCCGGAACTGCCGCATCCCCTGCTCAGAGATGAGCTTTCCAAAAATCTGATCGAGCGAAGTCGGCGAAAACAAAACAGGAAGGCCGTTTTTCTCATCGTAGCGCGTCATGCTTACAAACCGGGACAGCTTCGGAACGGCCTTCCTCGAAAAGCCGGCGAAATCCGAGGCGGTCAGTGCCCGGGTGATCTCGCGGGCACGGTCGGCGCGAAAGTTGTAAAACAGAACCGCGTCGCCGTCGGAAATATTACCGAGCGGCTTCTGACCCGAATCCACAATGACGGCCGGGAGCATGAATTCATCCGTCACGCCGGCCGCATAGCTCTCGCGGACCGCCTCGACCGCCGATGGGTGCCGGGCCCCGATGCCCAAGACCATCGCCTCATACGCCTTCTGGACCCGCTCCCATCGATGGTCGCGGTCCATGGCGTAATAACGGCCCGCGACCGTGGCGATCCGGCCCAGATGAATCCGTTCAAGAAATTGTTCCAGCTGCGCGACATATTCGATCCCGCTCTTGGGCGCCGTGTCCCGCCCGTCGAGGAAGACATGGATCGCGACGTTCTGTAAACCCCGGGCCTTGGCCCGTTCCAGGATCGCAAACAGATGGTTGATGTGGCTGTGGACGCCGCCATCGGAGAGCAGGCCCATCAGGTGCAGCGTTCCGCTTTGCGCCAAATGCAACAGGTTTAAAAACTCAGGATTCCGTGTGAACGCGCTTTCGCGAACCGCTTTATTGATCCTCGTAAAATCCTGATAGACGATCCGGCCGGCGCCGATGTTTAAATGGCCCACCTCGGAATTGCCCATCTGGCCCGCCGGAAGACCCACCGCTTCCCCCGCCACGTCCAGCTCGGTGTGCGGGTAGTTCTTAAGCAGGGACTCATAGAAGGCCGGGCGCGCCAGTGCAATCGCATTGGCCTCGCGCTTGGAGCTTAAGCCCCAGCCGTCCAGAATAATCAGCATGAAGGGTTTGGGTCGTGAGGAGGTCACGGAATCGCTGCCTTTCGAAAACCATTCCCGGCGCGCTAGGCCGGCTCCGCACTGGCCGCGATGCGGGAGGGGGTCCACTCCCCCATGATGGGAGAGGCCTCGAAGCTGTTCCAGCGGCCGCAACGGGGGCAGCGTCCGGACCATTGAGCGGCATGATAATCGCAGTGCGGACAATAATACGGGACCAGCACCCGCTTCTTAAGATTAAGCGCCTTTTTAAATTCATCGACCGCGGCCTCCGTATCCCCTTTCCGAAGATAGAGATTGCCGAGGAGCTTGTGGAGGTCCGGCATCTTCTCATCGCCGGGGTCCAGGGCGGTCAAGACCTCAAAAGCCTCGTCCACCATTTCGAGCCGGTAGTAGAGTTTCCCAAGATAAAACCGGAGCACCCGGTTTTCGGGATCCCGCTGGATGGCTTCCCGATACAGTTGAAGGATTTTGGCCGGCTGGTCCCGCTCCAGATAAAGATCCTCCAGCCGATGCAGCAGGATGACGTTGGAGGTCAGCTCCAGCGCCTTCTCCCATAACTCGCCGGCATCCTTGACCTTGCCCTCGTCCACCGAGATCTCGCCGAGGCCGATGTAGCCCGGGATGAAGTTGCGGTTCAGCTTGATCGCCCCGCGGAAATAACGCCGGGCGCGATCCCGCTCGCCCCGCTCGATCATGTGTCGGCCCATCTCATACTTGATGCCTTCCAGCCAGGCCTGCTCGTTCTTCAACTCATCCGGACGCAGCGACATGGGGAGAATTTTCTCCTGAACGTCATGGGCCTCCTCCCACCGGCCCAGCTTGACGAACAGATCCCGCAACTGGATCAGCACGGTCAGGCTGCCCCCTTCCAGCCGTCGCATCTCCTGAAGCAGCTGCACCGCCTCGTCCAGCCGTTTGGCCTCTTCCAGATCCTTGGCCAGCGCCAGGAGGATTTCCATGTTGTTCTCCTCCAGAGTCCGGGCCTTGCGGTGGAATCGGATCGCCTCGCTCACGTTGCCCTGCACGCGATAGAGGGTTCCCAGCTGGAGAAGGGCCGCGACGTGGTTCGGATTCAACAGAAGGATCTTTTGAAACAGCCCGACCGCATCCTCAAACCGCTTCGAGGCCTTGGCATTGATTGCCAGCCGCAGCAATTCCAAAACCCGGTCGTCCCGTTTTTTTATTTTCGCCTGACGCCAGCCGCGGAACAGATGCCGGACCTCGGCAAAACCGGCCGCGATGATCGCAAGCAGGCCGCCGAAAGCCGTGGACAGCAGGATCAGTGCGACGGTTGGAACATCCAGGAAAAATTCGGGAGAGAGACGGAGGGTCGTGTGACCGGGATTAAAATAGGCCAGCCATCCCACGCCGGCGGTCAAAAGGACAAAACCCAGACTTAAGACGATCAGACGCATATCTCAACCTTTATTTACGCGCCGACTTCCTCCTCCGGACCACCGAGCCGAGCCGCTTCGCCGGTTGCGGCAGGCCGGGTGGAAGCGCGATCTTTGTATCCATTCGCACATCCGATGGCAGATCCAACCGAGGCGCATCGCCCCACAATCGTTCAAGGGCATAAAACGACCGCACGTCGTCCTTGAAGATATGGACGATCAGATCGCTGTAATCCATCAATATCCAGCGGCCGGTTTCTTCACCTTCCGTGCTGAAGAGGCGACAACCGCGCTTCGAAAGCGTGTCTTCGATATGATCCCGAATGGCGCGAACCTGCCGTTGGGACTCGGCCGAGCAGATGATGAAATAATCCGCGACCGTCGTCAAACCGCCGACCTTGAACACGATCAGGTCGGAGGATTTTTTATCCAAAGCGGCCCGGGCCGCTACCAGGCTCTTCTCTTTCGAATCGACCGTTGAAGCTCCTATTATCGTTGGGGGCCCGTGCGGTGCCGTGGCTCCTCCGATGCCCCCAAACCCCGCGCCTCTCGCGGCGGAGCCGCGAACCGGCTTATTCTTTTACCGGACTATCTCTTTTCAGGATGACCGCGTCGCGCGTCTGTAAAGTCCGTGGTTCATTATATAAGATTCGACAAGAGGAGGCAAGAGGTTTTTAAACCGTTTTCCCCCCGAGAGGTGGTCCCGGATCTGGGTCGCCGAAACGTCGTGGGCCGTAACGCGGATCAGGATGAGACGGGTGCCGGACGACAGGAGAATCTCAAGCCGGGAGCGACGGCCCGCATCCAGTTCGTTGAGCGATGCGGGATCCGTCCGGCTGAGAAAATCCAGGCGAAAGAGGTCCGAAAACCGGTAGCCGGGACGAGACACGACGACGATATGACACCGCGCCATCAGATCGTCCGGTGAGCGCCAGGAGTCGAATTCCAGGAAGGCATCCAATCCCAGGATCAGGTAAAACTCGGTCCCTTTGGGGTAATTCCGCTCCAGGGCTTTGACGGTCTCGATCGTATAGGATTTCCCCCGGCGGGTGATCTCCAGGTCCGACGCCTCCATCCTCGCATGGCCCTGAACAGCCAGACGCGCCATGGCCAGACGATGCTTTGCCGGAAGAACCTTCCGACCTTTTTTGTGCGGCGGACGCCCGGCCGGAATTAGAAGGACCCAGTCCAGACCGACCGTCTTTAAAACCTCCTCCGCGATCGCCAGATGGCCCTGGTGAATCGGATTAAACGTCCCGCCGAAGATGCCGACGCGCAAAGCCTTTTTCACTCCCTCAACTGCCCTTCGCCGAGCACGATGTACTTGGTCGTGGTGAGCTCTTCCAATCCCATCGGGCCGCGGGCATGGATCCGGCTGGTCGAGATGCCGATTTCGGCGCCCAGGCCGAACTGGTATCCGTCATTCAGACGCGTCGAGGCATTCACGAAGACGGCACAGGCGTCCACTTCGTTCAAAAAACGCCGCGACCGGCCGTAATCCTGCGTGATGATCGCCTCGGAATGCTGCGAACCGTACCGGGCAATGTGTTCCATCGCCCCGTCCATATTTTTCACGACCTTCACGGAAAGGATCAGATCGAGATATTCCGTCGTCCAGTCCTCCTCGGAGGCTTCCCTGATTCCGGGAACGATCGCACGCGTTTTCGGACAGCCGCGGATCTCGACACCGGCCTTCTGAAATTTCAGGATCATTCTGGGCAGAAACGCGGGTGCGATCTTCTCATGGACCAGCAGTGTCTCCATCGCGTTACAGGTGCCCGGCCGCTGGACCTTGGCGTTGAAACAGATCGCAAGCGCCATCACGATGTCCGCGCCCTCATCCACATAGGTATGGCAGAGTCCCTTGTCATGCTTGATCACGGGAATTTTTGAGTTCTCCGTTACCATTTTCATCAGACCCTCCCCTCCGCGGGGAATGATCAGATCGATCAGCGTATCCAGCTTCAGCATCTCGATCACGGCAAGGCGGTCGGGGTTGTCCAGGAAGGCGACGCATCCTTCGGGCAGACCGGCCGCGGCGCCGGCGTCGGACAGAATCGTGACGAGGGCCGCGTTGGAATGGATCGCCTCGGAGCCGCCGCGGAGCACCACGGCGTTGCCGGCTTTAAGACACAGTCCGGCGGCATCGGCCGTGACGTTGGGCCGGGATTCGTACACGATCCCGATCACGCCGATCGGAACACGGACGCGTCCCACCTGTATCCCATTCGGACGTCGGACCATTTTAATCACCTCGCCGACCGGATCCGGCAGCGCGGCCACTTCGCGGAGCCCGGCTGCCATTTCTTCGATCCGTTTGGGGGTGAGCGTAAGGCGGTCCGTCATGGTCTTGGAAAGCCCCCGGCGTTTGGCCTCCTCCAGATCTTTCGCGTTGGCCGAAAGGAGCGTCGGGGCCCGGGCGACCAGTTCATCGGCCATCTTGATCAACGCGGCATTTTTAACCGATGACGAAAGAACCGCCAGCTTCCGCGCGGCCGCCTTCGCTTTGGTTGCCTTCTCGGTTACATAGGTCTTGATGTCCATCGTCTCCCCGTTCACAATATCACAAGATTATCCCGATGAATGGCTTCATCATAATCCTTGGTTCCTAAAATCCCGGCGATCTCGCTCGTCTTGGCTCCCCGGATCTTGGCCAGATCATCGGAAGAGTAATTCACCAATCCCTTCGCCGCTTCGCGCCCATGCGGATCCATGCAGCTCACCGCATCACCGGCCTCAAACCGGCCCTCCACACGGACGATCCCCGATGGAAGAAGGCTCTTCCCTTTCATCGCCAGTGCCTCCACGGCGCCGGCATCCAGCCACAACCGGCCCTGGGTCCGGCTGGTGAATGCGATCCACTGCTTCCGGCTGTTTCGCTTTCCGCTCTCCGGAAGAAACAGGGTCCCGACCGTATCCCCCTTTAAGATCTCGCTCAGCACCCCGGCCCTTCGGCCGCCGGCCACGACGGTGGGCACCCCGTAGCCGGCCACCCTTCGCGCGGCCAGAACCTTGGAGCGCATGCCGCCGGTTCCTTCCGGAGTCGCGGTGTCTTTTGCGAGCCGTTCCGTCTCGGCGTTGATCCTGGCCACGACCGGGATGAGAACCGCATCGGGATGGCGGCGCGGATCATCCGTAAACAGCCCTTCCACGTCCGACAGAATCACCAGAAGCTGCGCATCGATCAGGTGCGTGACCAGTCCGGCCAGATTGTCGTTGTCCCCGAACCGGATCTCCTCCACCACGACCGTGTCGTTTTCATTGACCACCGGAATCACATTGAGCGCCAGAAGGGTCGTCAGCGTGTTGCGCGAATTAAGGAACCGTTTCCGGTCGGCCAGGTCGTCCTGGGTGAGAAGGACCTGGGCCACCTTCAGACCCTGGGCCTCAAAGGCCTTCTCGTATGCCCAGATCAAGCGGCTCTGACCCACGGCGGCGGCCGCCTGTTTAACCGGAAGGTTTTTAGGCCGAAGCTTGATTCCAAGCTTTTCCAATCCGGAAAGGATCGCACCGGACGAGACGATCACGATTTCATACCCCTGCCGCTTCAGATCGGCCATCTCTTGAGCGAGGGCTTCCAGAAGCGCGTGGTTCAGGCCGTGATCCCGCGAGGCGATCAGGCTGCTGCCGATCTTCACCACGAGCCGTTTCACGCCGCAGAGATATTCGCTTCGTTGCGCGTCCATTAGGTCGCCTCGACCGGCTTCGGTGCGCCGGTTGAAATTTTCCCTCGCGATTCTCGAACCCGGACTCCCAAATACCGGACAAGATCGGGGATGCCGTCCCCGGTCACGGCCGAGATGGAAAGGCAATCATATTTCTTCTTCCGGCAGTAGGAAACAAGCCGCTTGAGACGGGCGCCGTCGCCTTGAATGTCCTTCTTGGTCGTCGCGATCGCAAACGGTTTTTCCAGCAATTCCGGATTGTATGCCTCAAGTTCCCTGCGCAGAATCTCGAAACACGGCACCGGTTCTTTTTCAGCCGATTCGCCGATATCGATCAAATAGAGGAGAAAGACATTGCGTTCAATATGCTTCAGGAACTGGATCCCCAACCCTTTTCCGGTATGGGCCCCTTCGATCAAACCGGGGATGTCCGCCACGATAAACCCTCCCCCGTCTTCATCGGACACCATGCCGAGCTGCGGGGACAGCGTCGTAAAAGGATAATCGGCTATCTTGGGCCGCGCGGACGAGATCCGCGAAATCAGCGTGGACTTTCCGGCATTGGGAAAACCGACCAGCCCCACATCCGCCAGGAGTTTGAGCTCCAGCAGCAGCCATCGCTCCTCGCCGGGCTGCCCTTTCTCGGCGCGGTGCGGCACGCGATTCGTGGAAGTGGCAAAGGCGGAATTGCCGCGCCCGCCCCGACCCCCTTTGGCGATGACCCGCTCCTGCCCTTCCTCCGTCAAGTCGGCCAGCAGCTCCTTCGTCTCGGCGTCACGGACGATCGTTCCGCAGGGCACCGGAATCACCCGCGGCGGGCGGTTTTTGCCGTGACAATCACTTCCCTGGCCGTGCTCCGCATGCGGGAGGAGGTAATGCTGTTGATATCGAAGATCCAGAAGGGTTCGGAGTTGACCGGTCGCGCGGAGGATGACATCCCCGCCGTTTCCGCCATGGCCGCCGTTGGGACCGCCCCGGGGAACGTACTTCTCCCGTCGGAAGGCGACGCAGCCGTCGCCGCCCTCTCCGGCCTTGACGAATATTTTGACTTGATCGATAAACACAAAATCCGTGATGGGCTCAGGGTGGATGGAATCGGGAGGGTCCGAAGCGGCATTGACAATCTCAAATTTCAAATTTGAGATTTAAGATTAAAAGCCTATCGAGCCGGTTCCGGCACCGGATAGACGCTGATCTTTTTGCGATCCCCGTCTCGACTCTCAAACTTGACCACGCCGGTGATCCTGGCGAAGAGCGTGTGATCGCTTCCGGTGCCGACATTGAATCCCGGATGAAACCGGGTTCCCCGTTGTCGGACCAGGATGCTTCCGGCCGGGACCACCTGTCCGCCGAAGGCCTTGACGCCCAGCCGTTTCGCCTGACTGTCGCGGCCGTTTGTAGTTGAGCCCTGTCCTTTTTTATGTGCCATGAATCAAACCCCTTATC